>CAZIHB010000199.1:0-4721 GCA_964538535.1 uncultured Hyphomicrobiales bacterium
GCAACTTTCAGCCAGGAAATTTCGTCACGGTTTTTCTGACCAAGCACCAGATCTTAGAGTACATTGCCAGCTGCATCGGCTAAATAAACCACGATCAGATAATTCTGGCTGAAACCGACACCGCCTTTAATCCCGGGAGTGTTGAAAAGGATATTCTTGGTATATTGATGAATCGGCGTCAGAACCATCTGGAACGGGTCAGACGGGATGCCGTCGTCCTGCTGGCCGGTGTTATAGAGCATTATTCCGACAGGGCTGTCGGCTGAGATCAAAGCCGGTTTGGCACTAATCTTATCATCAGCTGTGCGGCACTCCAGGAAATTGGCCATGCCAGGCGCGGCCGGCGGCAGCATTTCCGCGAACATCGAGCCATTCCTGTATATTTTTGTTTTCTCGGCAGTGGGAAAAATTCTTATGATCGGAGATACTTTTCTCGGGAAAATCGGCGGCACGTGATATTTCACGCCCCAGGTCTCGATTGGTATTTCCTGCTCGATGGTGTAGTTGCAGGCAGCTAAGTCCTTAGGAATGTAAACGCAATGATTGCCTGATATGACGGCGAAGGGTTTATTGCCGGTCACCAGGGATTCGCTTATATCGTTGAATGGCCCCATGCCGGCTATCAGCCACACGTCGCCGCGATTAATTTCTCTCGTGATCGTCTCGCCGGGGCGGTGGTTTTCACCCTTCTCATCTGTTATATACGTGGCTGCATTGCCATGAAGAGTGAAATTTACGACGGTGTTATCATGCACACCGACGATGCTGGTGTATCCGTTCAGGTACTGATTTTTACCATCGGTTGTCTGGGTGTAGGCGGCCACTTTGTACTGCTTGCCGAGCACATTGGTGGGCAGTGCAAGAAACCCGTCGGAAGTATATATGAATCTTGACACGCCATAGCACACTATCGGTGCATCAGATTCCACGATAATCCCCTTGCCGGCAAACACCTGCGAGGGCAGCGGCTGCATGTTGCCGCCTGTTCCCCTGCTGTAGCACTGCGCTACTTCGGGCGGAAGGTTAAAATCAATTACCTCGTAGGGCTGCAGCTGTTTTACCATGTAGGGCGTCTTGCTAATCGCCGGAATTGTCAGCCTGACCTCGGTGGCAAAGGCAGATGAAACAAATACCTTGATAAAATTGTTCGCGCTTGACTCCTCCCATGACGGGTGGAAAGTAAGGAAAAACTCATTGCCCGCATTATTCGCACCAAGAAGATGCGGCAACTTTGACTTAATTTTATCTACATCGTCCTGTGCCATGATGCACGAGACTGCCAGCAAAAAAATAACGCAACGTAGTAAGCACTTCATTTCACACCTCAAATAACTTTTTTAAAATTTGTCCCTCCTATATTTATAACAACAGTTCAACATAAAAATCGTTACACCTGTTTTTCCATTTTTTTTACAATTTCTGCATTTTTCTATAATTTTTTTTCAACGGCTGCTTCCATCCTGCTCAATAACTCGATTTTCCGAGCTTAATTTTCCCCCTGAACACGCGGTATATCACAATAGTGTAGGCAAGCACGAGCGGCATACCGATAAGTGCAATTGCCAGCATGACGCCGAGCGTTTTCTGCGAGGATGCCGCGTTGTATATCGTCAGGCTATACCCGCGGTTAACGCTTGATAAAACTATATTCGGGAAAATGCCGATTGCCGACACACTCACAAGTGCCGCTATCAGCACGGCAGAGGAAAAGAAAGCACGCTTCTCCCGTTTCTTTTTTACATCCCTCCATATGGAAGCAAGTGCGGCAAACCCGATAAGCGGCACGGCCCAGAGCAGCGGTTGCAGTCTCATGTTGTCGAGCATCGATGGAACAAATATCAAGGTAGCGGCTGTGGTCAAGGCATATAAAATTGTGAAAACAATTGCTGCCGTGCCGGCCCATTTCTGCGCCGCGCGCTGCAATTCTCCCTCAGCCTTGAGCACGAGATAATTCGCTCCGTGCATGGCGAAAAGAGCCACTGTTGTCACTCCCGTAAGCAGTGAATACGGATTGAGCAGCCCGGCCAGCGTCACGGCTGGCTCCTTGTCCTGCCCGATCGGTATCCCGATTATCACATTGCCCAGCGCCACTCCCAGTAGTAGTGCGATAAGTATGCTCGACGCGCAGAACGCCCTTTCCCACGAGTTCCGCCAGCGGGCGCTCTCCTCTTTGCCTCTTAACTCGATTGACACCGCGCGAAATATGATCGCAACAAGAAGAAGAATCAGGGCCGTGTAGAACCCGGAAAATACCGTGGCATAAACATCCGGGAAGGCCGCGAAGAGCGCGCCCCCGGCTGTCACAAGCCAAACCTCGTTGCCGTCCCACACCGGGCCGATTGAATTGAGCATCAGGCCACGGTTTTCGTCACCCTTCGCGAGGAGAATCAACGCCCCTACACCCAGGTCGAACCCGTCCAGAACGGCATAGCCGGCAAAAAGAACCGCCACCAGGCAAAACCAGACAATATTCAAATCCATAATTATCTCCTTATTTTCAATTTTTGATTTTTATTGATTTGCAGAATCAAAAAAATAATTATTTTTGTACTCCCTTCGAGGGTGAGTAGCTCAGTTGGTCTAGAGCATCTGCCTTACAAGCAGAGGGTCGGGGGTTCGACTCCCTCCTCGCCCACATTTTTTCCAAAGCTGGTCTTGTGCCGGCTTTTTTTTTGCGGCGGCCGCTGTTCCTCTGCCCATGCAAAGCATTCATGCGGGCTATTTCCCCTCGATAGCAATTTCTTTCCGCGCTTCATCGATAATTTCAATTTCCCCCGGCCCGGCTTTGATTTTTTTATTAAGCAGATAGATAAACAGCACGAAAAGAAAAGTATATATCAGGGTGAACAGAATCAGAGAGAACCATACCTGGCCGGCATTAACCGCCTTGGAGAGCGCATCCGCCGTCCTGAGCAGGTTATAGACGATCCAGGGCTGGCGCCCCACCTCGGCACTTATCCAGCCAAGCTGGTTGGCAAGCTGGGGCAAAATGGCTGAAGCCACGAGGCATTGCAGCAGAATTTTATTCACTTTCGCCTTTCCTCTGAAACCAATGAAACAGGCAAGCACGGCAAGCAGCAGCAGGATCATTCCTATGCCGACCATCGCGTGATAGGATTGAAACACGATATTGACGGGCGGCCTGTCCCCCGGGTTGAATTCGTTCAATCCGGTGACAGGCTTTGAAGCATCGAAATGAACGAGCCACGAGAGCATCCCGGGAAGTTTCACCCCGACGGCAGTCCTGTCGGCCTCGTTCACCCACCCAAAGAGGTAAAGGTCGCCGGGGCCTGTATTATAATGCCCTTCGAATGCAGCGAGCTTTGCCGGCTGATTAGCTGCCACGCCCTGCGCGCTCGAGTGCCCGGTCAGCACCTGAATCATGCCGGCCGCAATAGCGATAATTGATGCAATCTTCATTGATTTGAGAGCAAACTCGTGGTGCCTCTTTTTCAGCAGGTAATATGCCGAGACGCTCAGCACGAGGAACGCGCCCGTGATCCATGCCGCCGAGACTGCATGTGTGAACCTGTCCATCGATGACGGGTTGAACACCATTGCCCAAAAATCAGTTATCTCGGCCCTTGCATAGCCGGCATTATTAACAATGTGATACCCCGCGGGCGTTTGCTGCCACGAGTTAGCCACTATTATCCACAAGGCGCTCAGGTGCGCGCCCAGCGCCACCATTATCGCCGAAAAAAAGTGCATTTTCGGGCTCACTCTTTCACGGCCGAACACAAGCACGGCAAGAAAGCCCGATTCGAGGAAAAACGCGAAAATCCCCTCGGCTGCAAGAGCGCTGCCGAACACGTCGCCGACAAATCTCGAGTAGGCAGCCCAGTTTGTTCCAAATTCAAATTCCATCACTATGCCCGTGGCCACGCCCAGCCCAAATATCAAAGCAAATATTCTGATCCAGAATATCGTCATTTTTTCATAGACCCGGTCCTTTGTCCGAAGGTACATGCCTTCCATGATAACGAGCAAGAGCCCCAGCCCGATGCTGAGGGGCGGGTAGATATAATGAAAACCGACGGTCATCGCGAATTGAACGCGGGAGAGTAGAGCAACATCCATGGCAAGCGCCCCCTTTTTCAATATTTAGTGCATATCTATCATCATTTTTTTCAAATAGAACCGTCCACCACAGCGAGACTGCCTGCGGAGGGGCAGTTCCGGCATGTAATGCCCGGCATTTAAGCTGCAGGCAGAAAAAAAGCCGCCTGAAACAAACTTTTTAATCAGACGGCTAAATCTTAAATCAATTATATGCTTTAGATTATTTTATCGACTCACAGTTGGCCACAGGGATGTAAATTGATTCCGGAAATTCCTCCTTCAGCCTTTTGAACAGCTTTTCAGCCGCTTCATGCTTCTTTTGATAGCAATATACCTGCCCCAGGCGGACAAGCACTTTCTCGAGTATATCAGGGGGCAGGCCCTCGGAATCGAGAAGCGTTCTGAGTATCCGGCCCGCGGCATCCACCTTCGATTGGGTCACGAGGCATTCCGCTGCATAGAATGATGATTCAAACCACAGCGAATCATTCTCGGGAAGTGTTTCCATCAGCATTTTAAATTTCGGGCAGCAGATCGCGTACTTTTCTTTGTCAAACTCGTTTGCCGCGGATTCGAATATCTGCGCCAGTTCATCAGGCGATGATGCCGCGAGTTTCCCGCCTTCCGACGTAGCGTTTCAGGGCACCGCTGGCAGCGAC
>CAZIHB010000199.1:4731-5025 GCA_964538535.1 uncultured Hyphomicrobiales bacterium
TATTGAATGGCCCGAGGGAAGCACCGGCGGCATAACGATCAGCGTGGTGTCGCCGAACCTGGGCCTTGATGCCATCTGCCGTTTGGCCGATTTTTTCTGTTCCTCCGCGGCCGGGGCACTGCCCCCCCTCGCCGCTTTTGATGCCTGCTTGCCCGTTCGGACGGGTGAGCAGGCTGATAAGGCCATGATAATAAATATACACCCAACAACTGCCGTCTTCATATCCATCCCTGAAAATTATTTCTCTCGTGGCTTTTATATCAAAATTCGAGCCAGCAGTAAGATTATTGGATT
>CAZIHB010000200.1:0-4998 GCA_964538535.1 uncultured Hyphomicrobiales bacterium
TAAGATTACTTTCTGTACCATTTTGTTTCTGATTGCAGTGCCGGCGCTCATGCACTTCACGGCGGGCAGCGCCATGGCCCAGTATGATTCGAAGGACTACGTCGTGTTCATGCACGCCGCTGCCGTCAAGTCGCCCGCATCGATCACCATCAGCTGGGAGAAGCACCCCTGCGCGCTGCGGTACGAGATCTACAAAAGGTATAATGGCGACACGAAGCTCGCGGTGCTCGATACGACGGTGACTACCTATACGGACACCAACGTTGTTGCAGGTAAAAAATATGAATATTACATACTGGCAGCCTGCGAGAAAACAGTCAAAGTGAATGACTCCACCACGACGAAAACACAGTTCATAGCCACCGGATACATACTATCGGCCATCGAGGCCAATGCAGTGCCGAGCTATGGCACGGTGCTCCTGCTCGTGGATAGCACAATCGCGAAACCGCTCCAGGCAGAAATCGACACCTTGGTGGAAGATCTCGGCCTTGAGGGGTGGAGCGTTGTAACGAGAGAAGTGCCGCGCGCCGAGAAGTTCGACAAGGATAAAGTGCTTACCACAAAAAATGTGATCAAAGAAGTGCAGGCACTTAATAAGGACCTTTCCATGGTGTTCATTCTGGGCAGGGTGGCAGTGCCTTACTCCGGCAATATGAATCCCGACGCGCATCCGGACCACCTGGGTGCATGGCCTGCCGATATGTACTACGGTTCTCTCGACGAGAATATTTGGAAGGATAAGACGGTGAACGCCACGGCCGCCTCGCGCGATGAGAACAAGAATGTGCCGGGCGACGGCAAGTTCGATATATCGGTGCTGCCCGATGGCTACAAGCTTCAGCTGGCCGTGGGCAGGGTGGATTTCTACAATATGCCGTCCTTCTGCGACTCCACATTCAAATCGCCCGAGACGGAGCTATACAGGCAGTACCTTCACAAGAATCATGCCTATCGCTCCGGCAGCACGCAGGTTGTGATGAAGGCCCTCGTGGATGACAATTTTAACGGGATGGCTGAGGGATTCGCATCGAGCGGATGGCGCAGCTTTGCTCCGGTGATCAATTACAAGGATATTCAGCCCCTCGATTTTCTCACCACGCTCGGCACGGAGAATTATCTTTTTGCCTATGGCTGCGGTGGAGGATGGTATCAGGGAGCGTCGGGGATCGGCAGCTCGAAGGATATGGCCGGAAAACCCGACAATGCAAGTTTCACCCTCATGTTCGGCTCCTATTTCGGTGACTGGGATTCGCAGGACAATTTCCTGCGCGCCCCGCTTGCCGCCAAGGGCAACGCGCTCACGTGCGCATGGTCGGGCAGGCCGCACTATTTCCTGCACAGGATGGCACTCGGCGAGCCGATCGGCCTATCTATGCAGCTTTCTGCAATGAACAAATCCGATTATATTCCCAATGTCGTCGTCATGTCGGGCTATCCTAACGGCGTAATCTATGCCGTGGGCTTCAGGGGCGTGCATATTTCGCTGATGGGCGATCCCACGCTGAGGCTTTTCCCGGCTCAGCAGGCAATCACGGGGCCTGAAACAATCGCTGCGATAGAAGAATCAAAGGGAGTGGCCAGGATCAGCTGGGAAACAAGCCCTGTCGCGGAAAGTAAGAAATTTTCAGTATATCGCGCTACAAAGCCCGAGGGGCCTTGGACTCAGCTTAATGCTGATCCGGTGGCAGACACCACGTTCGTTGATCATTTCCTCTATGACGGGACGATTTATTACAGGGTGGCGCCCGTCGTGCTTCAGCAAAGCAATTCGGGCTCCTATTACACCGCCGGCAGAGGACGCGCAATCGAGCTGCATACAACAGGTGTTGATGAATTGGCTGCAGAAGGCAGCAGCATCAGGATTTACCCGAATCCTGCCTCGGATTATGCCGAAATCGTGACGCGTGGCAATTTTGCAGGCAAGTGTGAAATATCTGTCGCGACGACAGATGGCCGCACGGTGGCGAAGCTTTTGTCGGGATTTTCTTCAGGCGGCGCGGTGAGCGCGAGATGGGACCTGACCGATTTAAATGGCACGAAATTGCCCGTGGGCGTGTATTTAATTAAAATGCAGACCGGCACGAGAGTAGAGGTCTCCAAACTGGTGATAAACAGGTAAACAAAATAATTGCGAAATACTCAACGGGCTGTCCATCTCAGGGGGCGGCCCGTTTTTTTTTACCCTCGGAAAACCATCGGGCAGGCCTAAGAATTTCCTGATGAACCCGATTTGACGCGTTCGATCACATCGGGAAATTTCTTCAGCATGATCATGACGTTGTCGAAATCGCCCGAGGTTGTGTAATCCAAAAGAAGATAAGAGAATTTCCTCAGGAGGGTGGAATTGTATTTAGTGGCGAGCGAAACGAGTTCCTCGGCGAATTTCCTTGTGCGATTGATCACGAATATGTTTTTTACCTCGTTCCAGCGGGCAGTGTATTCTCCCTCCAGGATGCTTACCAGCTCACCCGCATCGGGCAGCGGGCCGGTTCTGTCGTCCGTTATGCCCTCGGGCGCCATGGCATCGCTGCCGGAGATTGTTTTGTTCGGCAGGTAGCGCGAAAGAGTGTTCATGAGCAGCTCGGGAGTGACAGGTTTCGGCAGCACGCCGTCGAAAAGGCTCTCATGCTCTCCGTGCACTCTTTCAGGCGAGGCAGTGAAGGCAATTACAGGTATATCAGCGAGTATTTTGTCGGCTTTGATTGATTTTGCCGATTCGAAACCATCCATCACGGGCATTTTCAGGTCCATGAGTATCAGGCTGCAATCACTTTTCCGAAGCATATCGAGCGCGGCAGCTCCGTTCTCTGCCTCGAGAAGGGTAATTCCTGTCCCGGCAAGGTAGGCCCTGACGAGTTCTCTGTTATATTCAATATCATCAACTACCATGATTGTGGCCGGTTCGAATTCAATTTCATCATCACGGGGAAAGATATGGCTGATAAAATAATTTGTTCTGTCGATCCTTACTTTGGGCAACACAACTGTGAATCTGGAAAATTCATCAGGCACGCTTTCGAGCGTGATGTCGCCGCCCAGATTGCGGGCAAATTTCCGCGCTATCGTGAGGCCCAGCCCCGACCCGCCGTATTTCTTTGCCGTGTCGTGATTGTGCTTGCTGAATGCATCGAAAATAGATTCATGCAAACTCTCGGGGATGCCCGCCCCGGTGTCTTCAATTATCAGCGTCAGCGTCACAGCGTCTGAATCATCGGGATCCGGCCCGCATTCCGCGGTCACGGTAACTTTGCCGCTATCGGTGAATTTGACTGCGTTGCCGATCAGGTTTAAAAGGATCTGGCGGAGCCTCTTTTCGTCAATCAATATCCTTGCAGGCATGGCAGGCGACAGAACCAGCTCGAAATCGAGCCGCTTTTCTTCAATCACCATGCTGAATATCTGGCTGACATTTCTGAGCAGGACGGCGGGCTCGATCGATACTTCCTCGATGGAAATTTCTCCGGATTCGATCTGCGCGAGGTCGAGCACGTCATTAATCAGTGCCAGCAAGGTCTGCCCGCTTTTATATATGATGTTGAGATATTTTTTATCCTGCAGCGATAAATCCGCGTTGAGCAGAATTTCCGTGAACCCGAGCAGAGAATTCATCGGTGTGCGTATTTCGTGCGACATGTTGGCAATAAATTCGCTTTTCGCAATGTTGGCCATTTCTGCCTGCGTTTTTGCAATTTCCAGTTCCTCGTTTATTTTCTCTGCGCGGATTTTTGCCGTTTCGAGGTCTTTCATGTACTGCATCAGCTTTTCGTTTGCCGCTCGCCTCTCCGATATATCCCTGACGTTGGAAAGAATATATTTTCTGCCGGCCAGCTCGATCGTTTTTGTTGTTATCTCGGCGAAGAATTTTTCTCCTTCGGGCGGTTTCACGCATTGCCACTCGAAGACGTGCGGAGTGCCGGAAAAAGTGTCGTGCCAGTATCTTTTCAATATATTGACATTGCCTTCCGATGATATGAAATCATTTATTATGTCATATTTCATCGCGGTGTTATAATCGATATTGAACATCTCCAGGGCTTTTCTGTTTATATCAATTATTCTGCCCTCAGGCGTGTGGATGAAAATCGCGTCGTAGGATGAATTGAACACCGCTCGCATGGCTTCCTCGGAAGCAGCGAGCCTTTTCCCGGCGAGCACCGAGTCGGTGATATCTCTTACGAGTGTGAAGATAATGTTTCCCTTCGAAGTTTTGATGCCGGTTATATTTGATTGAATAATTTTGGTTTCAGCATTCCTCGTTCTGATTTCACGCTGGAATTTCACCGGCCCGCCATAGGTTTTTGTTCCTTTCAGAATCATATTCATAACGAAATTATCGTTATCAATGTACTTTTCACCCGATAATTCGTCGAATAAAAGCTTGTCGGGCTCAGTGGCAAATTTTCCGAGGACCGATTCCGCGGGAATATCCGTGATCTGCTCAAGTGCCTGATTCCACACGATAATATTCCCATCTTCATCTGTGAGTGAAATGCCATCGTCGGATTGCTCTACTATGCTTCTGAATAATTCCTCAGACTCTGAGATCTTCCGTTCAATTTCAATTCTCTCGGCAATTTTCTCCGAGAGCTCTGCATTGATTGCCATTAGTTCTTTCGTCTGGTCATGCACCATCTCTTCCAGCAGGGTTTTGCTCTGCAGTATTTTTTCCTCAGCCTGGTGGCTCTCTGTGACGTCCTGCACCGCGCCTGCAATCCGGATCACGCCCCCGGTATTCAAATCGAATGACGGCCTGGTGACAAGCCTGACGTGGCGAATAGTGCCGTCTTTATAGATTATCCTGATTCTTGATTCGGCATCAATGCCGGCCAGATTAGTCCTGATCTGAGACAGCACCATTTTCTCGTCATCGGGGAATATGATGGACATAATGCTGCCAGGGCTGTTCAGCTCTTCTTTTGAATAGCCGGTTGTTCTATAGAAATTTGCAGTGACCCAGTTAAGAAGAATGGAACGATCTGCCGCCACGTCGAGAAT
>CAZIHB010000201.1:0-4989 GCA_964538535.1 uncultured Hyphomicrobiales bacterium
TAGGGTTCGAGGCGATGAAAAAATTTGTTCTTTTGATAGCCGCGGCATTGCTGTGCGGGATAAGTGCGCGCGCGCAGGTAAGAATGATGCCGATGATCGTTTTTATCGATCCGTCATCCAGATCGGGACTGATGACGCTGATCAACTCGGAAAACGAGGCCAAGGAGATCACGATTAACTTCAAATCCGAGCGTATCACCATGGACAGCACGAAAAAAGACAGCACTGGCAGAACGGGCAAAGACAGCTCGCGTGCTAATCTCCTGATGAAAGATTCCCTGAATTACTCTCTTTCAGACTATATAAAAGTCTTCCCCAAAAAATTAGTTGTGCCCGGAAAAAGCGAGCGGACGATAAGATTCCTTGTCTCGCTGCCACCTTACGCGCCGGACGGCTCATACTGGACACCGATATCGGTGCTGACGAAGCCGGCGGGCACGCGGATAATCAACGAAGATTCCAAGAAGATCAAGGGCGGCATGACGCTGAACATCCAGATGGTTACGCTTGTGGTTTACAACAAGGGCAAGGTGACAACCAACCTCGAGATACCGCTGCTTGAAGCCAAAAGCGAGAGGGACACGGCAAAGATAGTTATCGGATACAAGAACGAGGGCAACGGAATATTTTTCGGCAAGCTGAAATGTCCGATATATGACTCCAAGGGCGATATGGTGGATATGATATACGAGATAGTGACCGTGAACAAATGGCTGAAAAAAACTTACGTGCTGAGCAAAGATAAATTTAAGCCCGGGAAGTACAGGGGCGAGCTGACGATAGATAGCGAGGTGGAGGAAATCCCCGAGGCGCGGCGGCTGAAATATGCCACAATCAAGAAGGAATTTGAGATTGTAGTACCATAGCCGCGAAAACAATGAAAGAAATAAAAATCATAGCGGGAATTTTGATAGCAGCCATCGTGATTATATCCGAGTGCCTGGGGCAGGCGAACGTGCCTCCCGACATGATCGAGGGTATATACTCTTTCAGATATAACATATTTAAATATGACCAGATAGTATATCTTCGCGGCGACACGCTCTATGTGCCGCTGAAGGGAATATTGACGCATTTCAAGGTGAACAACAGGATAACCGACAGGATGGAAGCAGTGAAGGGATTCTATATAACTCCAGACACGACATATGAGATAAATTTTAAAGAGAAAAAAATCCGGGTGAAAGACAGGGTGGCATACATACAAGATGACGAATATTTCAGGACAGACGTTGAATATTACGTTACTTTGTCGTTCCTCAGGAAAGCCTTCGGCTGGCAATTCGACGTGTTCCACCAGAACTTGATATGCTACATGACAACGGTGACGGATCTGCCGCTCCTCTCGGAGCTGAAGAGGCGAAAGCAATACAAACACCTTGGAAAGGGAAACGATGAGAGCAGCTTTCTTCCGCTGCTCTTCCCGAGGAAGAGGAGCTGGCTGAACGGCGGCATGACGGATTATACCATATCAGCCTACCAGTTCCCGGGCGCGCGTGCTTACAACTACTCCGCGAACGTCGGCCTGGAACTGCTCGGCGGCGACGTTCAGGTGATGAATTACGGCGCGTTCAATGAAAAAGGGAATTCAAGCTATAATTATTCTTACCGCTACCGATATTTTTTCAGCGATAATAATTATTTATCTCAGATTAATTTGGGATATATAACCAACTCGAGCTACCGAACCAGCATGGTTGCATCCGAGCAGATAAAAGGCGTGCAGATATCCAACGAACAGATGCAGATGCCGGCACTATTCACCACCTATGAGATAGCCGACAGAACAGAACCCGGCTGGCAGGTGGAAATGTACGTGAACGGGCAGCTGGCCGATCAGGTGATAGCCGATCCGAACGGGGATTTTAGATTCAATCTCCCGATATATTACGGCTATACAAATGTAGATCTGAAATTCTACGGCCTGGAGGGAGAATACGTGAAAAAGCAGAGAGTTTTTTCAGTTCCATCGGAATTTCTGCGTCCCGGTGAGATCAGATACAGCCTTTCGGGCGGCGAGTCGGTGCTGAGCAAAAGGCTCATGGCCGACGGCCGTGTCAGCATCGGAATAACAAGCTGGCTTAGCACCACAGCGGGAGTGGAGAAGAACGTGAAAAGCAATGACAAGCTCAGCTACAGCAATCATACCATATTCAAGCTGACGAACCGTATGCTTTTTGCATTCGACGGGTATTCCGACCGCCTGCTGGCCGGCAGCGGCAGATTCAGTTTCGGGAACTGGGGGAGCTACAGCCTGGGTTATATAAGATACCTGAATTACGACACAAAATCGGACTATTACCTGAAAGACAGGATAAACGCCAGTGCAGGCCTTTCAAGAATCTTCGGGCTGCCGCTGAATATCGTAACTTACGGATCTCTGACGAATTACTCTCAATCGAAAATATTGAATTTCAATTCGAACATTTTCATAACGATGTCGCCTTTCATGTTCACGGCAAGGTATAACTATAGCGGATTGCTCGGCGACAAGCTTCAGGCAACCTCATCATCAATAAACACGGGGCTTTCGTGGTCGTGGTTCAAGAAATCAAGAGCATTCAGCTTCATGAGGAACACGAGGCTGAGCGGCAATTGCTCCTATGATTTCATGACGAAGAAAGTAACAGCATATTCCCTGAATATCAACCAGCCGCTCTTCAGGATCATGTCTCTGCAGATTGGCGGCTCCTATAATCCCGAATCGAAGTACCTCGGGCTCAACGCGAACCTGATGATCAACCTGCCATCGCTCAAGTCCTCGAGCACCGCGATTTATTCCAACAGCAGCAGCTCCTACACCCAGAAATTTGACGGTACGCTCGGATTTGACTCCCACAACCTGGACTTCCACTTCAGCAACCCTATCATGCAGAGCACGGTCGGCTCGGGCGCTGCCGCGTTCAGATTCTTCATGGACAGCAATAACAACGGCGTGTTCGATGAAGGCGAGGAGGAAATCAGGGACGTGAAGGTGGAAGTGCCGATGGGAACGATGGACAGGACGAAAAACAAGTACTCGGACATAGCTTACAACCTGGCCCCCTACACCAGGGTGAACGCGGTTATAGACAAGGATTCGTTCAAGAACCCGCTGTGGGTGCCGCGTTTGGAAGGATTTTCGTTCATCTCGCAGCCTAATGTTTATCAATCGATAGACGTGCCCTGCTTCACGGCGGGAATCATCGAGGGCGCGGTGCTGAAAAACATGGGAAGCTACAAGTACGGGCAGCAGGGAGTGATAGTGCATATCATGAACCAGGACAGCTCCTACAGAGAGGAAATTCAGGTCTTTTCCGACGGCACATTCTACAAGATGGGAATTCCCCCCGGGGATTACATTGCATGGGTGGACACGGACCAGACAGCGATACTCCAGGCCACGCCCGATAAAGAAAAAATTGAGTTCAAAATCACACAGAATCCCAATGGCGACGTGATCAGCGGATTGAATTTCCAGCTGCTTACAAAAGAATACTACGCCTATCAGGAATCCAAGCCCGGCACTGTCAGTGGCACCGGCGACGCGGCAAATATACACCCGGCAGGCATGCCTTCGGCAGGAACGCCATCGTCACTTCCGTCCACGGGAGATAATACGGCGGCATCACTGCCGGAAGATCAGGGAACGACGCAGCCCGCCCCGGCCGCCGCCAGCCAGACTCCGGCAATCAACCCCGCGAAAATGAAGGTGATTTATTTCGCCGGGAACAGGTCGGTGAGCTTATCCGATGAAGACAAGGCCTATCTGGACGCGCTGGTGAAATACCTGAAGGGCAACAGCGGCGCGAGCCTTGCAATAGTCGGGCACACCGACAATTTCGGCACCTCGCGCGAAAACCTGGACGTCTCGGCGCGCAGGGCCCAGGCAGTGGCTGATTATCTTGCATCGAAAGGGATCGCACGGACGAAGCTGCTATCCAAGGGGCAGGGGGCGCTCTACCCCGCATCCCAAAGGCAGGATGAGGAAGGGCGCAAACTGAACCGCAGGGTCGAAATCAGTATAATAAAATAATAAATAATGAGGGAAGCCATGAGAAAAATTATTATTTGTTCGCTGCTTTTTGTGATTGCATCTGTATGTACATTTGCCCAAGTGTCGTGGAAGGTAATGGGAAAATTGCCGGATGGCGCCGTGATGGGTATTATACTCGACAGCCAGACCGATATAATATTGGCCGGGATCTACGGCTGCGGGGTTTACAGGTCAACCGATGGCGGCAATTCCTGGATCGAGTCGAACACGGGGCTCGGCAACAGCCTTATTAAAGAGATTTACAGGGCACCAAACGGGAAATATTATCTGGCCACCAACGGCGGCGGGATGTTCAGGTCTGATGACGGCGGGGCTACCTGGACAGAGATAAATAAAGGGCTGAAAAATTATAAGATGCTTGCAGTCACAGGTGATAGCAAGGGAACGGTCTATTGCGGGGGATGGTTCGAGGGCGGATTTTATTCATCGACGAATGAAGGTGAAACCTGGAACCTGCTCGGCCTGGAAAATTATGATATAACAGCCGCTGCCGTGGACGGCGACGGCAAGCTCTACGCGGGCGTCGTCGGAACGGGCCTTTTCACCAGCAGTGACGGCGGAAAAAAATGGACGGTGACGGGACTGAAGACGAAGGACGTTTATGATATTGATATAATGAGTGACGGCACAATTGCAGCTTCCACCCAGGACGGGCTGTGGTATTATAATAAAACAAAATGGAGCATGGTGAAGAGCGGCTACGTGAGGAGCACCGTCCTGCAGGGCGCGGGAATGAATTTCGCATTTTTACGAAAAGGCGGCATCTCGGCGGCGAATGCTGATTTCAGCACATGGACCGACATGACGGGCGACCTGCCCGACAGGGATGTCTTCTACGCCGTGGTAGATAAGAGCGGCAGGGTGCTTGCCGGCACGACAAAGGGAATCTACAGGAGCAACTTCAAGCCGACGGACGAGAAAATTGATATAATCGTGCAGGGAGTCACGAAAAA
>CAZIHB010000202.1:0-4979 GCA_964538535.1 uncultured Hyphomicrobiales bacterium
CATAATTCGAAACACCTTCAGTTCCAACCCATAAATGGGCTAATTCATGCATAAAAGTAAAAATTTGAGAGGCCTCGTAATCAACAATATTGATAAAAATTACGGGAGCATAAGCATCCGGCAGCGCAAAGCCTTTGAATTCCTCACTGCTCAAAATACGGTGCGTGTTTGCCCCGACTTTGCCATTTCTGAAGACCAGCACGCCGGTTTCTTCGGCGTGCTCAGTCAAGTATCTTAGAAAATCTACCCTGGATAAATTTATTCTATCTTCAAGTCTGATTTGCAAGGTATGGCAAATATCGGCCGCAATTTCATTTATATCGGAATTAAGATTGTATTTGCCAATAAAATCCAATGGTTCATTGTGCGATTCCTTCAAATATTCTCTGTACCAATCCTGTTTCCTGATGGCATCAGAAAGAATATCCTGTAAATCAACGCTGTATTCACGATTTAAAGAATCATTATATGTTCTCAGATCAGCTGATAATTTTTTTTCTACCGGCGGCTCCGACAAGTACAAGAAACCAAAAGGAATATGCATCTTTTTAGCTAAATCATAAGCTTGCTTGAAAGTAGGTTTCAATTTCCCTTGCTCCCAGTCAAAATATTTTGATCCGTTGGCACGAACTAAATCATCAATAGAAATGCCTGCTCGCATTCTGGCCCACTCGAGTATTGCGGGATTGATGTATGCCGTGCTCATTTCATCACCTAAAAAAAACAATAAAAAACAAATACGGACTTAAACTAACACTAAATATCAGAAAAAAAAATAAATATAGAAGTTTTCATAGGAAAATTGAGCAAGCTCATTAGTCACGGCGCGCTTGCCACTGCGTGGCCTCGGACCAACAGAACAAAAATGCCGGCACTTCGTGCCCATTGCATATCACAATACTTCAAGGACACAAATAATTTGCAACTGAATAGCCTCCATTTTAGAAAGCCTGCCCTTCTTCTCTCACTTCAGGCTTTTCGCGTATTTCAACAGGCTGTCGTGGAAGGTTTTCCGGAAGCTTGAGGATACCGGCACCTCGGTGCCATCTGTCAGCTTCAGGATCGAATTTAAGCCCGTGTGGAACACCTTTATGTATTTCATGTTCACAAGGTGGCTGCTGTGAGGGCGTGCAAAGCCGACATCGAGCAGCAGAGTCTCGAACTTGCCAAGATTCTTGGCCACGAGGATCGACTCCTTGCTGCTGAAAAATACCATCGTGTAGTTGCTCTGCGCCTGGCACCTGATTATATCGGATATGTTGCAGATGTACGTCCCGTCGGAAGATGGCAGCATGATTTTTTGCGGCCTCTCCATCAGGCTTTCCTTCAGCACTGTCAGTTTCTCGTCAATCATCTGGCTTCCGTTCTGCACCTCGAACCTTTCCACCGCCTCGGCTATCTTTTCCTGCGAGAGCGGCTTGACGAGATAATGCATGGCCGACATCTCGAATGCACGAACGGCAAACTCGCTGTAGGCCGTTGTAAATATCACTTTCGCCCCGTGAGCGTCCGCCCGTTCGAAAATATCAAACGCGTTGCCGTCCGGCAGGTTGATATCCATGAATATCAACTTCGGCCTGCACTTTTTCAGCAGGTCAACCCCGCTTTCAACCGAATTGGCAGTGCCGACCAGATGAAGCTGCGGAAAGTTCTGCTCAATCTCCATCCTGAGTGATAAGACCACGTTCTCGTCATCTTCAATTATAACTGTGTCAGTTGCTTGATCCATAGCTTTGCTCATCATTGTTTTGAAACATTGGTAATGAAATATAAAACTTCGACCCGATGCCGGGCTCACTCTCGAACCAAATACGGCCGTTATTCTTCTCGACAAAATCCTTGCAGAGGCTCAGGCCCAGCCCGGTACCTTTCTCGTTGGCCGTGCCCCGCGTGGAGTGCCTCGAGCTGACGTTGAATATCTTTTCGCTATAATCCTTTCTGATGCCCACGCCGTTGTCCTTCACTCCGATGATGAAATTGTGCTCGCGTGCCTCCCCGTCAATCTCAATTCTGCCGTTTTCCTTCGTGAATTTGACTGCATTGGAGAGCAGGTTTCTCACCACGGCGCTTATCATATCATCATCAGCCACAATCACGGTATTCCTTTCAATTTTATTGACAATCTCGATATTTTTCTTTCTCGCGCTGTTCGCCATGTTTTCTTTTTCGCGTTCGACGACGGGATAAATATCAAACTCCCCCGGGCATATCGTGATCCTGTTGCTCTGCAGCCGGGCCCAGCCGAGGAGATTCTCGGTCAGCGACATCAGGCTGTCGGCTGTTTCTTTCATTGATTGCAGGCCGCCGATCTTGTCTTTTTCCGGCATCTTGCCGTAATATCGGCATAGCGTGTTCGAAAGGCTGTATAGTCCCGCGAGGGGAGAGCGGAGGTCATGGGCGATAATCTCAAAAAATTTATCTTTTGTGGCGTTTGATTCCTTAAGCTCCGCGCTGAGCCTGCTTTTCATTTTGTATTTGGAATAGAGCATGACGGCCGCGCCGGCAAGCCCAAGCAAAATAATTCCGCCGATCACCAGCACGTAGGATGTTCTGGCCTTTCTATATTCGCTTTCCTTCCTGAATTGTATTTCCGCGTTGTTCAGCTCAGTCTTGGCAGCTTCAGCCCTCGAATCATATTTGTAAAGGCTGTCGGAATAGAGCTTGAGCAGCTTGTAATATTCAAGTGCCTGCCCCGGCCGCTTTTTGTTTTCCCATGCCTTCGCCAACTGCTCGCAGGCTTTGGCCAGGTAGAAGTAATTATTGACAACCCGCGAAAGCCTCACGGCATCCGTACCGCAATCTATCGCGTCGTCATATTTCCCGAGCCCGTTCAGAGCTGCGGTGCAGCAGCTGTAGGCTTGGGCAAGCATGTTCAGGTTGCCGATTTTTTTGTTCCACTCGATGGCCAGGCGGTAATAATTCACTGCGGCATCATATATACCCGCCTCAGAATAGGCCATGCCTATGTATAAATTCGTCAGCCCGTAACCGAACCGGGTGAGATATGCGTTCTGGTCGAGCCTTGCAAGGTGCTCAAGCGCGTCCCGTGCGTAGCTGAGGGCTGTTTCTTTTCTTTTGAAAATGCAATTGATGTATGCCATGTTCCATGAAGAGGATGCTATGAGGAAGTCATTTTTGAACAGCACCGCGAGCCTGTACGCTTCCTTATAGTATTTCTCTGTCATTTTCCAGTCGTAGTCCCGCGTGTAAACCAGCCCCATGTAAATATGATTATCAATCATCGCGGCTGTGTCCTTTAGTTCACTTGATAATTCGATGGCCTTGAAGAGGTATTCCGATGCCTTTATGTGGTTTGCCACCTGCCAGTAATCCACGCCCAGATTGTGGTATGCCCGGGCAATGTATTGTTTAATGCCGGCACTCTCGGCAAGCTGCATGTATTTTTGGGCTGCAGCGAGTGATTTCTCGTTGTCCGTGGATTTGTCTATAGTGTCCTGCAGTGCGGCAAGGGCTGTGCTTAGCTTTTTGCCTGCCGCGAGTGCTTCAATTTCCCGGGAATAGCCGGCCGCGCAGGCCGAGGCTACGTCTGCCATGGCTATCACGGCCATTAGCACAATTATATATGAACACGTTTTTAAGCTCTTTCCAAAAATCATCGTAAATGCCGCCAAAAACAATAAAATCCTACCTGCAGATCAAAATCTGATATCTTTCGCTGAAATAATACTTATTACAAGTTAAATTATTTTCTGCTTATTTGCAAGCATCCGAAAAAAATTTTTGAACGTGATAGTATCTTCAAAAACCATAGATGGTTTATGCTCGGATTATTGTTATCGTGCGTGTTTCCTGGCCATGCCGCGCAGCGCTATCTGGAAAATGGAAGAAAAAGCAGCAAATTGATCAGCAAAAAAAAAGGATATGCACCAAACATATCCTTTTTTTTTGTGGTCAGGGACGGAATTGAACCGCCGACACGTAGATTTTCAGTCTACTGCTCTACCAACTGAGCTACCTGACCATTCCTTTTCTTTTTCCCCGCCTTGCGAGCCCGCCTTTCGGCTCCCTGTCTCGCTGTCGAGAGTTCAAAATTAACTCTTTTCCGGTAATCTGCAAACTCTTTTTTTTATTTCTCCAGATTTTTTTTCACCTCGTCCCTCACTAATCGCATCAACTCTTGCTCTGCAGCGCGGGATAGAGGATAGTCCGGTGAAATGGGGCTGCCGACGCGCACCTTAACGATGCCGGGGCGGAAATACCTTTCTCCCTTGGGCAGTATGCTGCCTGCCCCGCAGACAGCAACGGGCACAATCGGCATCTCGCTCCGGGATGCCAGCATGAACGCCCCGCGCTTGAATTCCTGCAGATTTCCGTCCTTCGATCTCGTGCCCTCGGCGAAGACGATCACGGATCCACCCTGCCTGAAACTTTGCGCGGCCTTTTCTATGCTGTCCATCGCGTTCCTGGGGTCGCTTCGCTCCACGGCAATAAACGGGGATTTCCTTAGGCAGCGCCCGAATATCAAAATATTTTCCAGTTCTTTCTTGTATATGATCCGCACTTCGCCCGGAAGTGATCCGAGCAGGGCCGGAATATCGAAAAGGCTGGAGTGGTTGGAAACGAAGACGTATTGCCCCTCGGGTTCAAGATTTTCAAGGCCCTCGATTTCAAGCTTGATTCCGGCGTAACCGATTATCCGGCGCGCCCAGGCATAAGAATGCCCGTAAAATGCTTTTCCGCCGTTCTTTTTCAGCACGCTGAGCATTCGAAGCGAGGTGATAACCGTGTCGCCGACTATCATGGCGGCCTGGCCGATAAATTTAATCATTCCCATCCTCAGGCTTTCTCCAGGTTCGTGGAGCACACCTTTGTGCAGATCTGAACCACGGTCGGATCCACCACCCTGTAATACCTCAGCAGGCCCGCCTTGCGGCATTCCAGTATTCCGTTTGCCTGCAGCAGTTTCAGCTGCTTGGAGACGTTCGCCTGCAGAAGGTCCGTCATCTCAATGATCTCGG
>CAZIHB010000203.1:0-4968 GCA_964538535.1 uncultured Hyphomicrobiales bacterium
TGCCACGCCGTCCGCTCCCGGTGAAGTTACATCCTCCACGCTGCCGTTGTTGCCATTTGATAATGTGAAAGAAAAATTGCACTCAAAATCCATGTTGAATGGCCTTTGCCCGGAAAGCATAAATAAAGCTGACTGATAAGGTTTCGCCTGATTCATTATGACTGACTGCCCGCTATGCTTTGCCCCGCCTGAATATTTCAGTCCGTCGCCCTTTGCGAATTGCGATGCTTCATAGCCGCCACTGCAGATATTGCTATCCAATTCAAACACATAGAAATTATCACCGCCGCAATATGCCACGCCCTTGTTGTCGCCAATCATCCTGTAAATCAGGATTTCAGGCACAGAGCATGGTTTCATGTAGTATGACCACGTCAGCCCGCCGTCCTTCGTATTCAATATTCCATTTTCGCCTAAGATATAAATATCCAGCACGCTTTTAACAAATTCATGCGGAAAGTAACTTTCTGATTGCGATTTCAGATGCGGAATGGTAATGATTTTTTTCCAGGCGGCTCCGCTGTTGTCGCTCCGGCAAAATTTGTAAGTGATCGAATCATTGCTCTCAGTGTTGTTAAATGCAAACAATGTATCATTTTTGAAAGTATCATATTTCATAGCTCTTTTGGCGGGAAAGAAGCGCTCCGTCACGTGGAAATTGCTGTCTATCCTGTTAGAGTACCATCTGGCTCCCATATCGCCCGTCCGAAGATAACATTCATTCCGGTCGATTTCCGGATTGGGCCTGTCGTTGGTTATCGGAGGATACATGTAATGCTTGATGCACCCGACATTTTCGCTGTCGCCGCCGGCAAGTTTGTCGTTGAAATGCCAATAATTTTCGTGAGGAATCACAGTGCCGAACTGGCTCCACGTTGCGCCCGAATCTCTTGATATGATAAACCCTGTGCCGTATATTCCTGAAGAAAACAGGCAATCAGCCATCAAAGTATTATCTTCGCCCACCTGACAATCATAATATTCATTAGTACAATCAACCTGGCACATATATTCCCGGCTGATATATCTCACAAATTCGTCCCTGCCCACCAGAAAAAAGCCCTTCACCGATGCCCGGTAGTTGTGTTCCGCGTTAAATATGCCGTGCGTATCCCTGACGGCAATCATATTCTTTCCAAGCGATAAATTGCAATACTTTGGCAGCATTTGCATAGATTTTACCGACGGAGTGTTCGAATCAAGCACTACACCAAATGAGCCGGTTTTTATATTAATTTTCCATATCCATTCGTCGTTCAGGCATACGATGGTCGAATCATCCCACAATTCCATTTCAAAAGCCTTATCTTTCAGCCTTCCGGCGAAAAGATCCCCTTTCAGCTCAATTTTCCTGAATGACTTGAAATTGCGGTACTGATCCCACTTGGCAGAGGAATTTCCCGTGACGATCAGCAGCAAAGCAGCGCATAAATAGTAAAATTTTTCTCTCATTCACTCACCCTTTTTCCTTTTTGTCAATTCTCATATCTTAATAGACAATTATTTACCAAAATCGTCACACCTCAAATTACTCCTCCCGCAACAATTAATTTATTACTCACTCTTGCCAGCTGCTATAATTTTATTATATAATAAGATATTGTTCAAATTATAGACTGCTATTTATGAAAATATTTTTTATGTTGTATTCGTTAAATTGAATGATAGTTGATAGTATTGTTTCAAATACGGGGGATAAGGACCTATGAGAAGATTGTTGACGATGATTTTTCTGGTGCTGGCACCATGCTTGTCATATTCCGACAACGGGATCTACCGCTATCCGGCCGTTTCGGCGGATAATATCGCCTTCAGCTCGGGCGGAGATATTTACGTGGTGCCCGTCTCGGGCGGCCTGGCCCGCAGACTGACTGCCAGCGAGGGGCTCGAGATTTTTCCGCGATTCTCTCCCGATGGGCGGGCCATTGCATTCTCGGGGGAATACGACGGGAATCGCGAGGTTTACGTGGTTTCGACCGAGGGAGGCGCGCCGCGCAGGATGACGTTCAGCCCCGACCTGGGCGAGGAACCCGAGAGGATGGGGCCCGACAAGCTCGTGATGCAATGGCTCCCAGACGGCAACATACTCTACCGTGGCAGGGCCGACAGCTGGAACGCGCTTGCCGCGAAGCTCATGCTCGTCGATACGAAGGGCTCGCTGCCGCGCGAGCTGCCATTGCCGAGGGGCGGATTCGCGTGCTTTTCGCCCGACGGAAAAAAACTCGCCTATAACCGCGTGTTTCGCGAATTTCGCACATGGAAGCGCTATCGGGGCGGACAGGCCGACGACGTCTGGATCTATGACTTCGAGACAAAAAAAATATCCAACATAACTAACAACCCGGCCCAGGACATTATCCCAATGTGGGCAGGAAATAAAATCTATTTCCTCTCCGACAGGGATAAAATCATGAATATTTTCTGCTACGACATCGGAACCGGACAAACGACGAAAATAACGAACTTCACCGACTACGACGTGAAATTCCCGAGCATCGGCCCCGGGCGCATCGCGTTCGAGCACGCAGGTTCAGTCTGGCTGCTCGATCTTGCCACCGATAAGGCATCAAAAGTGGATATTACGATTTCGACCGATGATAACTGGTCGAGGCCTTCAATTCAAAACGTGGCAAAAAGCATAACGAACTATGACATTTCGCGCGACGGAAAGCGGGCTCTCTTCTCGGCAAGAGGTGACATTTTCACAGTTCCGGCCGAAAAAGGAAACATACACAACCTGACGAGGTCAAGCGGAGTGCACAACAGAAGTGCGGAGTGGTCGCCCGATGGTTCCAGGATCGCTTACGTCAGCGACGAGTCCGGTGATGAAGAGATATATATCATAAGACCCGACGGTTCCGGAAAAATCCGCCTTACTTCGGGCATAGGCTCTTATCCTTTCGTGCTGAAGTGGTCGCCCGACGGTTCGAAAATCCTTGCTTCCGACAAGCTGATGCGTCTTTACTATATAGATATCGTTACGAAAAAAATCACACAGGTAACGAAATCGAAAGTATGGGAAATCCGCGATTTCAACTGGTCGCCCGACGGCAGCTGGATAGCCTGGACCGACTACGGCTCCAACTCTATGCCGTGTATTTATCTTTATGAACTCGCCTCGGGCAAATCAGGCCCCGCGACGAGCGAATTCTTCAGCAGCTACTCGCCGGTGTTTTCTCCGGATAGCAGCTGCCTGTATTTTATTTCCGACCGCTCGTTCAATCCTCAGTCCGGCAATTTGGAATATAATTTCATTTATTCAAATATGTCCAAGGTTTACGGACTGACCCTGAGGAAAAATATCGAGTCGCCGGTGGATAAATTTATAAGCGACGAGGCAGCTCCACTCAAATCAAAAGATGAAATCGCGCTTGAGAAGAAATTAAAATCAATCGAGAAAAAGAAAAATGAAGAAGCACAGCCCAAACCGATGATGATAGACCTTGACGGAATCACCGGCAGGGTGTTCGATCTTGATATTCCACCGGATAATTATTCCTCGCTGTCCGTTGCCGATGGCAAGGTTTATTACCTGCGTGGCGCGGGTGCCGGATCGAAGCCGATGCTATTCTGCTATAATCTCGAGGAGAAAAAAGAATCGAGGCTGGCCCAGATGTCGAGCTACGCCATTTCAATTGACGGGAAAATGATACTATTTCAGGATAGTAATGATTATTTTATTACGAAACTCGATGACAGAATTGATAATAAATCCGGCCGCCTGAACCTGGAGAGGCTCGAAAAGTACATCGAACCCAAAAACGAGTGGAAGCAGGTCTTCAACGAGTCTTGGCGCCAAATGCGCGACTTCTTCTACGATCCCGGGATGCACAGGGTGCCATGGGACTCCGTGAAAATGAAATACGCTGCTCTCCTTCCCCGCGTGAGCCACAGGGATGAGCTTACTTACATAATAGGCGAGATGATCGGCGAGCTAAATAGCGGCCACGCCTACACCGGCGGCGGCGACCGCCCGGCACCGGCCAAAGTCGGCATCGGGCTGCTCGGCGCGAGGTTCGCGCTCGACTCTGCCACCGGGTGCTACAAAATAACAAAGATATTCCACGGCAAGAACTGGGACGAGAGCAACAGGTCGCCGCTGACGGCGCCGGGGCTGAACGTCAGGGAAGGAGATTTCGTGCTCAAGATCGATGAGGACACGCTTTCGCGGGCCATGCACCCGTTCAGGGCGCTGAACAACAAGGCCGGTACGTACGTCACGCTCACTGTGAACGCGAGACCCGATTTCACCGGGGCCAGAACGATCAGCGTGAAAACAATCGCGAACGAGAGCGAGCTGATTTACGTGGACTGGGTGGAAACTAACCGCGCCAAAGTTGACTCCGCCACCAATGGCGAGGTCGGTTACGTTCATATACCTGACATGGGATTCAACCACGGCCTCAATGAATTTGCCAAACAATTCTACCCCCAGGCCAGGAAAAAAGCGATGATAATCGACGACAGGTATAACGGCGGCGGCAACGTCTCATCGCTCGTGCTCGAAAGGCTCAGGCGGGTGATTGCCATAGCCGAGGCCGCGCGCAACCGCGAAGTTGTGATGACAACGCCCGACGCCGTGATGGCAGGCCCGCTCACGTGCTTAATTAATGAGCTCTCCATGTCGGATGGCGACCTGTTCCCATACCAGTTCAGGTACTACGGCCTTGGAAAGCTAATAGGCAAAAGGACTTGGGGCGGCGTGGTCGGCATCAGGGAATCGCTGCCGTTCATCGACGGGGGCTACCTCACGAGGCCCGAGTTTGCCAACTACAGCCCGGAGGGCAAGTGGATTATAGAGGGCGAGGGCGTCAGCCCGGACATCGAAGTGGATAACGACCCCGCGGCAGAGTATATGGGAACGGACGAGCAGCTGAACAAGGCAATCGAGGTCATCCGCGAGGAAATGAAAATTAATTCGAAGCCGCAAATACCGGGCATTCCGCCCTATCCGGACAAGAGATAAAA
>CAZIHB010000204.1:0-4965 GCA_964538535.1 uncultured Hyphomicrobiales bacterium
ATAGAAACCACCCCTGATACCGATCGGGATCGGGCCTGCGAAAGCATCATCGGTCGAGTCGAGCTCGCCTTCGCCGCGGATAGAGTGGTCAAAGAAATCCGTGAAACCAACCGGATTACGGAAGAACATGAGGCCGTCATCCTTTACCTTGGGGTCGTCCCAGTATTCTTTTGGAAGAATACGCGGGCCCTGGATAATTCTTCTCCAGAGTGCCGGCTCCGTATTTGTGTCTGCCGGCAGAATGCTGAAGTTCCAAATGGAGGTTTTTTGGCCCGGAATCCTGTAAGCTTCGGGAATCGACTCTTCCGAATCTACGAAATAATATCCCGTAGATACTGCCGGTGAAGTCTTAGGATTTCCGATTTCCGAGAAATTGGACGGAAAAGCTGTCTGGTTCGGATTGTAATTCGGGGACTCCGACAAGATGCTTTTTCTTTGCACTTCCTCGTTCGAACTGCTCTTGCCCTTGCCGTCGGCATATGCCGAGACGTTGACTATAAGCCCGAACGCGAGTGCAAACAGTAGAAAATACCTTTTCATTGGTAATCTCCTAAGTGCTTAAAAAAAATTGACAAAACCGTAAATTTATTCCTATCGTTCCTATTATCATTACCTTTTGTCCCGTAATCGAAACCTCTTTCCATGCACTCTGTATAAATGCCCGGAAGAGATCTCTCCGTCAATCTATCTGTAAAATCAAAATTATCCCGCTGCCTGTTTGCCAAAATCTGATGCTCCTGATTCAACCGCAAGGTTGCTTCTTTCCACGTTCTTCGTATCACTTCGCAATCCAGAAAAACAAAGAAGGCACATGGCCAACTCTATAAAAACAAAAATACTTACCGCTTTCCGACCGCACGGTAAAGCCTGAATTCAGGTTTATAACCACACAATCAGCATATAAACTCTTACAAAATAATAAAATCAATAACCTTTGCCAAAATCTTTGTTTAATTTTTATAAATATTTATCCACACCATTCAAGACCGTGATTCCGGCTGTTTCCGCTCTCGGGACGATTTCGATTGTCAAAGAACTATTCACATCTTCTTTCCCTTCTCTATTTCTTATGACACTTGAAATCTGCGATCGACTAAATATTTTTTTCAATTAACGCTCAAACTAATTTATGCAGCCCGCATATCAATATAAATCAGCTATTTATCAGTATATTATTTTTTCCTAATGTCAACTTTTTTTCCTGATGCACTTCGTACATTTTCACACCCCTTTTTGCAATCAAATTTCGTGCTAATTCCACACTGCTGCTAATTCTCAAAATAATTCGTAATTTTACGCCCTCGAGTTCCGGCTTTGCAGGGTTCGTTGATTTTTTATTCTTATTGCAGGTTCGTGATGTTTGTTTTTGTCGGCATCTTGATCATGGTTTTTCTCCTCAGGGAGCTCATCATGCTGTATGGTTCTTATAAGCAAAGAATGGTATCCGACAGGCAGCTGAATCCGGAATTCAGGCCGTTTGTTTCAATTATTATTCCTGCAAGAAACGAGGAATCCAACATCGAGAACTGCATACAGTCAATCATGAAGTCCTCCTATGATAAGGATCGGTTCGAGATTGTCGCCGTAAACGACAGATCGGACGATTCGACAGGCGCCGTGCTTGATAAGCTGGCCAAAAAATATGGCAACCTTAAAATTGTCAGTATCAGTGACGAGACTGCTCACGACAATCTCAGGGGCAAACCGGGGGCCTTGCAGGCCGGAATTTCAGCATCGAAAGGCGAGATTCTGCTCATGACTGATGCCGACTGCATTGTCACTCCCGGCTGGATTGAGACCATGGCGGCTCATTATCAGGATCCTGATGTCGGGCTCGTGGCTTCCTTCACCGGCATCATAGGTGATAGGGTCTTCGACAGGGTGCAGGATGTGGAATGGATTTACATGTGCACGATGGGGTGCGCCGGTATCGGTATTAATCAGCCGCTCGGCTGCTACGGCAATAACCTTTCGGTCAGGCGCGAAGTTTACGACAGAACAGGCGGCTATGCCAACATTAAATTTTCAGTCACCGAGGATCTTGCGCTGCTCAAAGCAGTCCACTCGCTCGGGAAAAAAGTTAAGTATATCTGCAACAAAGATTCCGTTGTATTGACAAGGCCCGTGAAGAATTTCAGGGAATACATCAGCCAGCACCGCAGGTGGGCCATCGGCGGGATTGACCTTGGCTGGCGGGCGGCGCTCTTTGTTATCTCTTCCGTGGCCATTTGGCTCGGCCTTTTGATTTCCATCTGGCACGGCAATCTCAATGCAGTCCTGGCCCTCGTCTCGGCAAGGATTTTTGGCGATTATCTTATTATCAGGCCTTCCACCTCTAAAATTGACAAAGGGGACATCCGCAAATGGATTATCCCCTCAGTATTCTTTTTCACACTCGTCGAAATTTTGGTTCCTGTCCTTGTCCTTAACCCGAGAATAAAATGGAAAGGGCAGATTTTCAAAAGAAATTAGTTCTTCGGGTTAACCTGTATAGAGCTTAACGCCTTCTCGAAAATTACCTGATAATAGGGGAAGTCTTCCTTCGGGCACTGCATGTAGGAATATACCAGGTTATTCCCGTAAGCGCAGACGAATTCATACATCGAAAAAGTGAGATATCCCGGTTTGGCCTGCACTTCAAGCTGATTGGTATAGGACGGGAAGCCCTTGAAGGGCTTGTTTTTCTGCACCAGCGGGTAATAAATGAAATACTCCTTCGAAAGTTCAGTCTGATAATTTTTCCAGTAATCAAGAATATCCATATCTGTCTTGAGGTTATGGCGCCTGTCCATGTTCGGCACGATCGCGAAAGTTATTCCAACCTTCATCAGGTCCTGGCTTTCAAGTTTTTCCTTGCTGATTGTCAGCACGGTTTCGCCTTTTGTAGTGTCCTCCGTCATCTTCCAATCATCCGGCAGGTCAATTGATATTGAGTTCCGGCTGTCGGAAAAAGTCTTATACTTCAATTCATCGAGCGGTTTGAAGCGCTTCTGGATAATCTGTTTTATTTTCTCCCTGTCCAGCTCGGCAGCTTCTTTTTTGTCAAGCCTTTCATATGCCAGGGCGCGGTTGTTCAGCGCGGTCACATTCTCCGAATCTGCCTTGACACACACCGAGAAATCGCTTATCGCGTCCTCGGTGTTTCCTGCCAGATAGTTCGAGTTTCCCCTGATCTGATAGATCTCCGTGTTCCTGATACCTTTGGCTATAGCTTTTGTATAATCCTTCACTGCCTTGTCGTAGTTTTTCTTCATGTGGTGAACCTTGCCGCGTTCGCGGTATAGCTCGGGATTGTTCGGCACAAGCTTCTCGGCCTTGTTGAAATCCGTCAGCGCGCTGTCGAGCCTCGACATGGCTGCCAGAAGTCCGCCGCGATTGATGTATGCTTCACCGAATTTCGGATCCAGCTCTATCGCCTTGTTGAAGCTTGACAACGCTTTTGTATATTCACCCATTCCGGCTGAAACCAGCCCCCTGAGATTATATGCATCGGCATATTTCGGCTTGATCGCTATGCACTGATCCAGATCCTTCCCGGCTTCCGGCAGCTGCGACATAGAATAGAACACGATTGCCCGGTTGTAATAAGCCGGCGCATATTTTGCATCCACAGCTATCACCTTGGTCAGAAGGTCTTTCGCGCGCGGGTAATCTCCCGACCTCATGGCTTTCACTCCTGCCTCGAAATTGTCCTGCACCTGGGCACCGGCACAAACGAAACCTGCCAAAACAAAAATCACTATCAGCGCAATTCTTCTATGCATTTCAGTTTCTCTTCTATTTGTAAAACCTTTCATACCGGCAAATTTAATTATTTTGCATCTTGTCGGGCAAATTTATTCTTCAGATCTTCCATCGAGAAAGATTTTTGCGCTTCGGGTGCCTTGCCCTTGCGCTGCTGACCGCCCATAAGCTGCTTCATTGAAAGATTGATTCTCTTCAGTTCCACTTTCACGTCCAGCACCTTCACTTTCACAATCTGGCCGACTTTCACCACTTTTGTCGGATCTTTCACGTATTGCACCGACATTTCGGATATATGCACGAGCCCGTCCTGATGCACGCCAATATCAACGAAGGCGCCGAAATTCGTGATGTTCGTCACCACTCCTTCCAGCTCCATACCAGGCTTCAGATCTTTAATTTCCCTGATTCCTTCCTGGAACGAAGCGTATTTGAACTCCTCCCTCGGATCCCTGCCCGGTTTCTCCAGTTCGGAAATAATATCCTTCAAAGTCGGCTCGCCGACTGTTTCAGTAATATACTTTTTCAGGTTGAGCTTCTTCAGCCTGTCCGGCACTTTCGTGATGGCGTCCAGCCCGACACCGAGGTCTTTTGCTATTTCCTCCACAATATGATAGCTTTCCGGATGAACCCCCGTGTTGTCCAGCTCGTTGCCGCCGCCCCTTATCCTCAGGAAGCCCGCGGCCTGCTCGAATGTTTTATCCCCGAATTTCGGAACTTTCAGCAATTCCTTCCTGCTCTTGAATGCCCCGTTGCTGTCGCGCCATGACACGATGCTCTCGGCCACTCTCGCCGTGATGCCTGAAACGTGCGTAAGCAGTTCCCTTGATGCCAGGTTCAGATCCACGCCGACATAGTTCACGCAGCTGACAACCGTCTCTTCAAGCTTTTTCTTCAGCAGCTTCTGATCCACGTCATGCTGATACTGCCCCACACCGATGGATTTCGGATCGATCTTCACGAGCTCGGCAAGAGGATCCTGCAGCCTGCGGGCTATGCTGATTGCCCCCCTGACGGTGACGTCGAGATCAGGGAACTCCTCACCGGCGAGCTTGCTCGCGGAATAGACCGAGGCGCCGGATTCGTTCACCATCACTTTTATCGGCTTGAAGTCCGATTCCTCAAGCGCTTCTCTGATGAATGCATCGGTCTCCCTGCCCGCTGTGCCGTTGCCGATTGCAATAAGCCCGATCCCGTATTCTTTAATTTTATCCCTCACAA
>CAZIHB010000205.1:0-4962 GCA_964538535.1 uncultured Hyphomicrobiales bacterium
CACAAGTGAAATTTATAAAATTAATAAAGTTATTTTATTATAAGTAGTCGCTCCAAATTTATTGTAACGGGGCTGTGCACACAAAAAAAAAGCCCCCATTCCGCGACGAACAGGGGCTTTGTGTTTCAAGCGCTATATCATATATTCGAAAATCTCTATTCTAATATTCCCGTTTCTCGTACTTCGTGTGCAGCAGGTGGTGCGACTTCTCGCCGAGCGGATTCCCGAAGAATTCCCTGTATATCTGGATTATATCCGGGTTCTCGTGCGATTTGCGCATTTCCTTGCCCTCGTCCTCGGCATATATGGCGCACATTCGCTTTTCGCGGACGGAGTCGTCCGTGAAGCGCGGCTGGCCGCCGCCGCCGATGCAGCCGCCGGGGCAGGTCATGACCTCGATGAAGTGGTAGTTCTGCCCATTTTTGATTGCCTCGAGCAGCTTCCTGGCGTTGAATAGCCCGTTGGCCACAGCCACTTTCAGCTCGACGCCCTCGAGGAATGACCATTCGGGCAGGCAGCCCTCGATCTTCAGCGAGGCTGTCTTTATGCCGTCAAGCCCCATGACCGGCGCGAGGTGCAGGTTGTCGAACGGCACTTCGCGCCCGGTGACGAGCTCGTAGGCCGTGCGTATGGCAGCTTCCATCACGCCGCCAGTATTGGCAAAAATATCAGCGGCGCCCGTGGAAACGCCGAGAGGCGAATCCATTTTTCCGTTGGGAAGTGTCGCGAAGTTCAATCCGGCCTCCTTGATCATCCTGGCCAGTTCTCTTGTGGTTAGAACATAATCGACATCGGGCACGCCGCTGGCAGTCATTTCGGGCCTCTGCGCTTCGAATTTCTTCGCGGTGCAGGGCATTACGGATACAACTATCATATCTTCAGGCTTGATGCCCATCTTTTGGGCATAGTAGGTCTTTGCAACGGCACCGAACATTTGCTGGGGTGACTTGCATGAAGAGAGATTAGCAAGCATATCGGGATAGTAATATTCCATGAATTTGATCCATCCGGGCGAGCAGCTCGTGAACATGGGCAATGCCACGGGCTGATTGTCAACGATGATCTTCTTCAGTCTCGTGAGCAGCTCGGTTCCTTCCTCCATGATGGTCAGGTCGGCCGTGAAGTTAGTGTCGAACACACCGCTGAACCCGAGCATCTTCAAGGCGGTCACCATCTTGCCCGTGACGAGTGTGCCGGGTTCGAATCCGAATTCCTCGCCGAGCGCGGCTCGTATTGCCGGGGCAGTCTGCACGATGACGTGCTTGTTCTTGTTCTCGAGAGCGGCCCAGACCTTTGGTATGTGAGTCTGCTCAATGATGGCACCCACCGGGCACACGGCGGCGCACTGGCCGCATTGCACGCAGGCGACGGAATCAAGGTTGGTTTCGAATGCCGGCCCGATCACGGAGTTGAAACCGCGATTCTGCGGGAACAATGCTCCGACTGATTGAACATCGTTGCAGACTGTGACGCAGCGGCGGCACTTTATGCATTTTGAATTATCGCGCACGATGGCCGGAGTGGATTCATCAAAGAGTGGCTTGGCTCTCTCGCCCTCGTACCTTACGTACTTAATTCCCATCTCGTTGGCCAGATCCTGCAGCTCGCAGTCTTCATTCCTTTCGCATATCTTGCAATCGCCGTTGTGCTCCGAAAGCAGGAGTTCCACGACCATTTTACGAGCTTTTCGGACTCTCGCCGTTGTGGTGAACACTTTCATTCCTTCGGCTGCCGGCATGGCGCAGGCAGCAGCAAGATTCCTGGCACCCTGGACCTCCACAAGGCAGACTCTGCACGCGCCCTTCGGCGGGCAGTTTTCCATGTGGCAAAGCGTGGGGATGGTAACCCCGGCCATCTCCGCCGCTTTTAGGAGAGTAGTGCCTTCCGGAACCTGAATATCGCAGTTATTTATTGATAAAGTAATCATTTTTTGCTCCTGAAATTTACTATTTACCATAATCGCAGCGGAGGCATCTCTTGGATTGGCGTATAGCCTCGGCTTCTGTCCAAGATTGCTCTACTTCGTCAAAGTTATTAATACGCCTGTCCATGCTCAAGAGAGGAAGTTTTGCTCTCTGGTAGGGAACGGGGTCTGCATCGGGATCATAGGCGGTTGAGACACCAACTTCTTCGCGCCAGAAGGCATTATTCCTTCCCGTCAGGTATTCATCAATACCGGCAGCACCTCTTTCACCCGCTGCAATGGCTTCGACAACCGTGCGGCCGCCCGAGGTCGTGGCAGCATCGCCGCCGGCGAATACCCACGGCACGTTGGTCTGTCCGGAGACAGGATCGACCACGATAATGTGTCCGCCGACAGTCTTCGGCATGTATTGCCTGTCCATCAGGTCCTCGGCTTCAACAGCCTGGCCGCAGGCAAGGATAACCTGATCGGTATCGATGACGAACGACTCGTCTTCGCGCACGGGGCTTCTTCTTCCCGAGTGGTCGAACTGGCCGAGCCTCATCGGGCAGCATTTTACGCCGACCACCTTGTCGCCGTCGAGTATGATTTCCTCCGGGTCGGTGAGCGGCATCACCTTGATGCCTTCCTGCAGTGCTTCCTCGATCTCTTCGGCATATGCCGGCATCTCGCCATGTGAACGGCGATAAACGATGGTGACATTTTCGGCGCCAAGCCTGATGGCTGTTCTTGCTGCATCAACGGCAGCATTGCCTCCGCCCACGACAACGATATTCTGGCCGACTTTGACTGACCCGCGCAGGTTGTAGGTTTTCAGGAAGGTCATAGCGTCAACTACGTCTTTTGCCTGGGCACCCGGTATATCGAGGCAAACGCCCTTGGAAGTGCCGATGCCGATGAAGATTGCATCGTAGCCCTCGTCACGCAGGTCTGAAATCGTGAAATCGCGTCCGAGCCGCTTTCCTGTTTCGATATCCACGCCGAGCCGCTCGATCATGCGGATTTCGCGGGCAAGGATTTCTCTCGGCAGGCGATAGGCGGGGATTGTCTGAACAAGCATACCGCCGGGGCGCTGCTCTTTCTCGAATACCCTCGGGCGATAGCCGAGGCGTGCAAGGAAGTAAGCGCATGAAAGCCCGGAAGGTCCGCCACCGATGATTGCGATTTTTTTCGTAGCGTTTTCCTCGTTCTCGCGAACTTCGGGCAGCTGAATCGTGATTTCCTGATCAATCATGAATCTCTTCAAAGCGCGAATGGCCACGGATTCATCCAGCGTTGAGCGGCGGCACTTGTCCTCGCAAGTGTGGAAGCAAACCCTCGCGCATACCGCTGCGAACGGGTTGCGCTCCCTGTGCAGCCTGAGAGCCTCCGCATAGCGTTTCTCGCCGACAAGAGAGACGAATCCAGGCACATCGACGTGAGCCGGACAGCCGCTCTGGCAGGGGGCGCGCACGAGCCCGCGGCACACTCCGGCCTCGCAATGTTTCTCGCGGATGTGAGCGAGATACTCGTGGCGGAAATGCCTTATCGTGGAAAGCACCGGATTCGGAGCCGTCTGGCCGAGGCCGCAGAGCGATGTATCCTTGATTTGCTCTCCGAGGTCAATCAACCTGTCGATATCTTCTTCCTCGCCATGGCCCTCGCAGATTCTTTCAAGTATTTCAAGCATCCTCTTTGTGCCTACGCGGCATGGCACGCATTTGCCGCAGGATTCTTCCTGAACGAATTCGAGGAAGTATCGGGCAACGTCAACCATGCAGGAGTCCTCGTTCATGACGATGAGTCCGCCTGACCCCATGATGGCGCCAAGCTCGTTAAGTGATTCATAGTCGAGCGGGACGTTAAGATGCCTCTTTGGCACGCATCCGCCCGAAGGGCCGCCCATCTGCGCGGCTTTGAATCTCTTGCCGTCGGGAATGCCGTTCCCGATATCGTAAATTAACTCGCCGAGAGTTGTGCCGACGGGAACTTCCACGAGTCCCGAGATATTAATATCGCCGGCAAGGGCGAACACTTTCGTGCCTTTGCTTTTTTCCATGCCATAGGACGCGAACCATTCGCCGCCATTTAATAATATAGCAGCCACGTTGGCGAAGGTTTCCACGTTGTTGAGCACTGTCGGCTTGCCCCAAAGTCCCTTTTCAGCCGGGAAGGGCGGCCTGGGGCGCGGCTCTCCGCGCTTGCCCTCGATTGAGGCCATCAAGGCTGTTTCTTCGCCGCAGACGAACGCGCCGGATCCCATTCGAATCTCGAGATCGAAAGAGAAGCCGCTGCCGAGTATGTTTTCGCCGAGCAGGCCGCATTCCTTGGCCTTGTCGATGGCGATCTGAAGTCTTTCCACGGCGAGTGGATATTCAGCGCGTACGTAAACATAGCCCTGGTGGGCTCCGATCGCGTATGCGCCGATTGTCATGCCTTCAACCAGGCTGTGCGGGTCTCCCTCGAGCACGCTGCGGTCCATGAATGCACCCGGATCGCCTTCATCAGCGTTGCAGAGTATGTATTTTTCGGGTTCGGCACTTTTCTTGGCGAACGACCATTTCATCCACGTGGGGAATCCCGCGCCGCCCCTGCCGCGAAGGCCTGATTTCTTCATCTCGTCGAGCACCTGATCCTGCGTCATCCCGAGCAGCACCTTGGCAACGGCCTGATAGCCGTCCACGCCGATATATTCCTCGATGCTCGTCGGCACGATCCTGCCGCAATTGCGAAGAACTACCTTAGTCTGGCGCTTGAAGAACTCTATATCCATCATAACCGGGATCGGAGTTTCGGTGGAGTCGCTCTTCCAGCAAAGATGTTCGACAACCTCCCCGCCGATGATGTGTTTATTTATAATTTCCTGGACGTCTTCAGGAGAAACTTTCTGATAGAAGACCTTATCCTTGCCCATAACGACGACCGGTCCGGCCACGCAAGGGCCGAGGCACCCTGTTTCGACAACGTGAACGGTGTCTTCGAGGCCTTTTGCCTTGATCTGCTTTTCGAATGCAGACTTAACCTTGAGCGCGCCTGAAGCAATGCAGCCGCCGCCGGCA
>CAZIHB010000206.1:0-4919 GCA_964538535.1 uncultured Hyphomicrobiales bacterium
ATTCTGTAATCAAAAAGCCTCACCTTATGGTGAGGCTTTTTGCGTTGGAGGGAGGAGGAGAGAAGGCTCCGAATGAGAATAACGATGAAAATCAGGAAAAGAAAAAAGTCCGGTAGAACAGCCTGCTGATTTATCAGGCGCGCCACGCGCAGCAAGCTGAGCTGACGGTGATCATGCCGGCCATGCAATCCAATCAAAATTTCGTGAAAAATACATATTAGATCCTGTTCCGTTTCGAATATTGAAAAAAAATTACTATATTAAATAGTCCGATATATGCAAGCATATAATAAAATCGGACTTTTCTCGAGTGTTAAAATTTTGCGGTTTTGAAAATAACATAAATGCCTGAATTTGGCAATAACTAACCGAATTTTATCGAGGAGCTTTTGTATGGAAAAATTTAAGAATTACATCAACGGACAATGGGTCGAGCCTGTAAATGGGGAATATTTCGAGAACATAAGTCCGGCAAATCATTCGGACGTGATTGGTCTTTTTCCTTCTTCGGGCCATGAGGACGTGGACAACGCCGTTGCAGCTGCCAAAAATGCTTTTAAAACATGGAAAAACGTTCCCGCGCCAAAACGCGGCGATATCATAAAGAAAGCCGGCGATATTTTTGTCAGAAGGAAAAAAGAACTCGCGCGCATAATGACACGTGAGATGGGCAAGCCCACGTTCGAGACAGAGGGCGACGTGCAGGAAGCAATCGACACGGCCTATTATTCAGCCTCGGAGACGAGAAGGCTGTTCGGAAAGACCGCGCCAAGCGAGATGGAAAGCAAGATGAACATGACATTCCGCGTGCCGATCGGAGTATGCGGCATCATCACGGCCTGGAACTTTCCCGTAGCCGTGCCATCCTGGAAAATTCTCCCGGCAATAGCTGCAGGCAACACCGTCGTCTATAAGCCATCAAAAGAATCTCCTCACTCGGGAGTAATATTCGCGGAAATAATGGAAGAAGCAGGCGTGCCTGCAGGCGTGTTCAACGTGCTGCTGGGCAAAGGCCCGATGGGCAACATGATAGTTGAGCACCCTGACGTTAATCTTGTCGGCTTCACCGGTTCGACTGAAGTCGGGTTCAAACTCGGCGAGATCTGCGGCCGCACAAATAAAAAATGCTCACTCGAGATGGGCGGAAAGAATGCTCAAATCGTGATGCCCGATGCCAATCTGGAGCTTGCACTCGAGGGTGTGCTCTGGGGTGCCTTCGGGACAACGGGCCAGCGTTGCACGGCCACATCGAGGCTTATCATCCATAAAGATATTTACGACAAATTTATTAATATGGTGAAAGAGCGCGCCGAGGCTCTGAAAATTGGCGACGGGCTTGTTCAGGGCACGGAGATGGGCCCGGTCATCCATATGAAATCGCTTGAGAATTGCGCGAACTACGTGAAAATCGGGCTCGAGGACGGCGGAAGGCTGGTTTGCGGCGGTGAGAGGGCTACGGAAGGCGACCTTGCAAAAGGCTCATTCTTCAAGCCAACAATCATAGCTGACGTGACGAAAGATAATCGCCTTTTCAACGAGGAAGTTTTCGGGCCGGTGCTGGCCGTGGCCAGGGCAGAGTCGCTCGAGCACGCTATCGAGCTTCAGAACCATTGCGCGTACGGGCTCTCTTCATCGATTTACACGCGCAACGTGAACGATGCCATGCAGGCTGCGAGAGACATGGAAACAGGCATTGCATATATTAACGCTCCCACGATCGGCGCCGAGGCCCATATGCCGTTCGGCGGCGTGAAAGGTACAGGCAACGGTCATCGCGAGGGCGGATGGACCGTGTTCGATATCTTCACAGAGTGGAAGACTGTTTACATTGACTACTCTGACAAGCTGCAAAGAGCTCAGATAGATAATTATTGATTCGATTAAGGATCGGATTTCTTATGGCAGGGACCCGGGGCGCGGCTTCGGGTCCCTGATTATTTTATTAAAAGGGGAAAAATAATTCTGCAGCCCGGGCATATTTCAAGCTAAATTATTTTTTGCGTGCAGTAGATAGATTAAATTGCAAACCGAAAAAAGAAAATATTATTGAAAGGTGCTATTTGAAAATAGCGATAGTACGGACGGATAAAATCGGTGATATGGTGCTTACCCTTCCCATGGCAGGCGCGATAAGAGAGGCTGCACCGGGCTGCGAAATACTGCTCGTGGCCTCGAGGTACGTCGAGCCGCTCGTAACGGGGCAGCCGTGCCTCGACGAAGTTTGCTTCATAGAGGATTTTGCAGGCGGAGTGCTCGAAATACTGAAATCGCGAAGGCCTGATGCCGTGTTTTACCCGAGGCCGAGGCCCGGGGAGTGCTTCGCCGGGCTCAGGGCGGGAGTGAAGCACAGGATCGGCACCGCGTTCAGGGCGTACTCCTTTCTTTTCGACTGCAAGGTTCGTGACCACAGGAAAACCGGGAATTATCACGAGGCGGAGTATAACGTGAGGATGGTGGCCAAATTCTTCGGCAAAGACCTTGAAACGGTGCTCGTACCCCCAGTCATCAAGAACGAGGCGAGAAAATCATCGGAAGGGAAGGCGCGTGCTCTCGGGCTCGACACTGATGCGCCGTATATCATATTTCATCCCGGCAGCGGCGGGTCAGCGAGGGATCTTCCGGTTGCGAAGATGGCCGGCGCAGCTAAGACAGTGGCGGAACGCACGGGGATAAGGATAGCACTCACGGGATCGGGGGCGGAGCGGGGCATATGCGAAAAATTCAGGGAAGCCGTCCCTGCCGCGGTCAGCCTTGCCGGCAGCATGGATCTTTACGAAACTATTGCTTTCATCTCGGGCGCGAGGGTGCTTTGCGCCAATTCAACAGGAGTGCTCCATATCGCGGCTGCACTGGGCGTGCCGGTGGCCGGCCTGTTCCCGAACACGTCGCACATAAGCGCGCGGCGCTGGGGGCCGTTCAGTAAGAAATCTGTAGTGATATCGCCACCCGTTGATGCAGAAAACCCCGACGACATGAGCCTGATTGATCCGCTCAAGGTTGCCGGGGCTGTAATAGATTTATCCGCTGAATAGAAGATCAATCGGATGATTTTTCTACCTCAGGTCAATAACTTCGGTACCTTTGGGCGGCTTGAAGGAATATTCCGCATCCTTGATCTTGGGATTGACTGAAATGCCCTTCAGATCGAAGTTCTCGAATCCATGCCCGATATCCGAACCGACTGACATGATGCTGAAATCGGTCATGTTAATCCTGATTTTTATGTACGAGGGCATATCCGCCATTTTTTTTGGCGGCTTCATTAGCAGCGAATAACATTTTCTGCCTCTCGAATCGGCTTCCAATGTCATGGTTTCAGGTTTATATCCGTTTAGGAATTCGAAAAAGAATCTCTCGATGGAAAAACCTCCTTTCGAACTTTCAAACGGGCTAATCGAGACATTTTTTTGCGATATTGAATAGTTCCACACCGATTTGCCATTGGAGACAATAATCCTGTCGCCGAGGACGATCTTATATTTATTTCCCTTGGATGCCTTCAGGCTGCCGGATAACTTCGAATTCTGCCTTGAGGAGAAATTCAGCCTGAGTGAGTTCATCGATGAATACTTCTCGAGCATTTTCTTGTAAACTTCCTGCTTATCCATAGAAAAGGCGGGAAGCGCAGCCAGGAAAACGCACATTGCAAAACAGTAAATTCTTATCTTTGACTTCATTCGCACTAACCGTTATAATTTTGCATCAATCGGGCCGCGAAGGCCGCTATACCTGACAAGATCTGCAGAAACGTATCCGATCAGGATTTTCGTCGCCACTTTGACGGGAATTTTCCTTTCGTCGTCCGTCACCCAGATAAGAATTTTTCCCTCGCTCTTGAACAGTCCGCCCTGCACGACGAGAGGTTCAATGCAGATGCACCTGAACTTGCCGGCCTCGACAGTCACTGTTTCCTTCTGGCGGATTTTAACGCCGAGGCTGTAAGTCGTGTCGTCGAAAAAATTCTTAAGGTAAAACACAGTGCCCGGCTTCATGGCACTGAGATTTTGAGTGCGCACGTAGAAGAAAGCCGAGACGATATCGTGGACGTAATCAGGGACATTATATACTCTGTTCTTCGCGTAGGCCTTGTTGTTCACCTGATCGAACACTGCTTTGAAATCTCTCTTGTAACCGCCCTCGCGAACTTTCTGCCTGAATTCCCAGGGAAATATGCCGGCCACGTCGAGCACGGTGCCGTACTCGTCCTGAACCTTGTACAGCCAGTCGAGGCTTGGCAGCGAGCGCACCTGAAACCTGACGTCGTAGCAGTCTCTGCCGTTTCTCTGGACTGGCTGCGGCTGAATGTGAAAGTATCCCGTGCCGGCGGTAATGAACTTGTAGCCCACCTTGTACTCGAGCTTCTCACCGAAGCCGAAAGCATCGTTCCTGACGTATCTGAAAGAACGTGAATGCTGCGGCTTCCCCTCGACAGCCTTAACGCCGGAAGGAATTGCCACCCAGACGGCCGACGCTGCAAAGCAAGCTGAAAGCACCGTAAAAACAAGTATTTTGATCGATTTTTTCATATCAGGCCAATTCGTTTAGTAATATATTTAATACTATAATTTTTCAAAGAATACCTAAAGAAACAAAAAAGACATACAAATATTGCCATTTATTTTGTGTTTTCAAAGAAACTAAGCAAAACCATGATAAATACGAAGGAAAGAAGCAAAAGTTGCCAAAAGGCAGGAATGTAAATTCCGAGTGAATATATGATAAAAACAGCAACACGCCGGATTCAAAAACCAAAATTATATGAGAAACATACGATGGGTAAAAAGAAAAAAAATAAATTGCAGGAAAAGAAGAAAATGGAACAAATGTTGATAGTTGCATTGTGGAGTTGAGGAAAGGTGCGGGCCTGATTCGAAAAAAAAGAGCGGCAGAAGGAAAAATTTATTGAGCGGTAAGCCGTA
>CAZIHB010000207.1:0-4918 GCA_964538535.1 uncultured Hyphomicrobiales bacterium
GTCCTGGACCTGCGGCACAATCCCGGCGGCTATCTGAACGAGGCGGAGAAAATGGCTGATGCTTTCATCGGCGGCGGCGACACCATCGTTTACACGAAAGGGAGAAGGCCCGAGTTCGACGAGGTATATATGTCGAGGGGCGGCGACCCGCTCGAGAACATCCCGCTCATTGTCATGATCAATGCCGGCTCGGCATCGGCAAGCGAGATCGTCTCGGGTGCCATTCAGGATCTTGACCGCGGGCTCGTCGTTGGCGAAACATCTTTCGGAAAGGGACTGGTGCAGAGGCAGTACCCGATCGGCGACGGCTCGGCATTCAGGCTTACGATTGCAAAATACTACACCCCGAGCGGGCGTTGCATCCAGAGGCCCTACAAGGACAAAGAAGACTACCGCAGGCTCTATGGCAGGCTCGAGCTGGAAGAAGGAGCGAACATTGAGCATGCGTTCGATAAAGTGAAGAAAGAATTCGAGAAAGAAAACAAAGACCTCGTATCGAAGGGCAAGAAGCCAATCGATGTGAATGCCATACCGGTTTACCACACTTCGGCCGGCAGAATGGTGCTCGGCGGCGGCGGAATTATCCCCGACTATATTGTCAAGCAGGACACGATAACCCGGCTGAGCATCGAGATCAGGGCAAAAAGAATATTCTACGAATTCGTGGCTAATAACCTGGACAATGGCAAGAGGCTGAAAGAAAAATACGCGGATTTCACATCGTTCTACCGCAGCTTCAAGGTGTCGGACGAGATGATGAAGGAATTCCGCAAGCTTTCAGAGAGCAAGGGCATCAAGTGGAATGATGAACAGTATAAAGCTGATGATGATTACCTGAGGGCCCAGATAAAATCGGATCTGGCCAGGATAATGTTCGACAGGAACGCATCCGCCCAGGTCTTCGGCGATATCGACAGGCAGCTTCAGAAGGCGATCACACTCTTTCCCGAAGCCATGAAAGTGGCAAGAAAAGGGAAATAACCATTAATTTTGTAATTTTGCAGGCGTTCGTTTCCCCGCGAGGCGAACGCCTGTTCCAATTGGGGGCCGCGGGCAGTGCATCAGCGCCGGCCCGGGGAAATGTTTTGATGGCGGGAACGTCTTTGTTTATTGTTTGAGAAAAAAAACGAGACAAGAGATGAAAAATTATTTTGTGCCGGCTTTCTTCCTGGTTTGCATCTTGTTTTTTCCTTTTGATACGTACTCAAGGAACGCGACAGTATTCTACCCGGGCGAACACCTTGAATATGAAGTATCATTTTACGGTGTGAAGCTTGGCAAAATAAAGGTGGATTCCTATGCCGAGGAGGCCCTGAACGGGGCGAAGGTCTATAAGGCTAAGATTTACGTGGATTCTTACCGTGGAATCCCGTTTGTCGATCTTCATGCCACGTTCGAATCATGGATGGATAAATCCCTTTCCTATTCTCACAAATTTGCAGGCAACATGAAGGCCGAGGATGGCTTCTGGTGCTATCAGAAAATCGGGTTCGACTATAACGCGAACAAGATGAGAAATCAGAAATGGAAAGAAAAAGAAGTATTCTTCGACAAGGAACAGAAGATCAGCTCGAAGGTGTGCGATGGCTGCGCGCTCTTCTTCCTGGCCAGGCAATACTCCGATATAAAAAGGTCTGCAAGGATACTGACCGTGATGGACGTTGACCTCTGCAACACGAACCTGAACTTCTACGCCAAAAAGGAAAACGTGGAGATAGGGGCTGTTAAATATCCTGTCAAAACACTTTACTTAGACGGCAAAGCCGATTGGAAAGGGCTTTACGGCCTGACGGGAAAGTTCCAGGGATGGTTCAGCGATGATGACGCCAGCATCCCGATAAAGGCCAAGATGAACGTTTACGTGGGCAACGTGCTGATAGAGCTTGTCAGCTGGAAGCGCGGCAGCTGGGCCCCCCCCAGGGGATGAGGAGAAAAGATAAAAGAGAAATAAGAACGCCGGGAAGGGCAAATTGTCAATCCCGGCTTTCTTTGTTGTATTGAAACTGAATTAATATCCTTGCAGAGCCCGTTCATATTGAAAAGCAACGATTCAGGGAAAAACCTGGAAAACCGTTTTCAGGGACACGCTCTCGCAAGTTGTCGATACAAGGCCGGCCGGAACGGCCCTTGCCTATCCCGATAGAAATGCCACATACTAAATCTATGGTATAATGGGCATCCGGAGGGATAAGGGGCCGCTTGTCGATAAGAAAATAAACGTGGAGCCGCTCTCCGCCGGAGTTTATTTTATCGTGCTGCGTTCCCGCCGGGGTGCCGGCTGGTGCACCGGTTATTCAAAATTTATCAAAGAGTAGCCCTCGCCATCAGTTCTTTAATCAGTACTTCAGGCGCTTCTTCCTGCGGGTAGTGCCCCACTTCAGGCAGCCTGATTACTTTCGGGTTGTTCCAGTTCTCAATCCAGCGGTTCAACTCTTTCTCCCTGAATGCGATGTCCTTCATGCCCCAGAGAAAAGTTGTCGGGATCGAATTTATTTTCTCTCTTTGCTGCCACAGGCTGTCGAGCCACTTGCCCGAGCCGGTAACTTCCCCGGGGAAGATGCCGCACCCCTTTCGTTCTTTGCTTGTTTCCATGTGGGCGTAATAGTGCCTGTGAATATTCTTACCCATCTTTTTATAATCTGCTACGGCTTTGCGTACGATCACCCTGCCGAACATATTAAAATGCCTGGTCAGAAACCTTCCTGCAGGCCCGCCCATAATGCAGCTATACATTCGATAGTAAAAGTCGTTCGACACATCCCAGAGCCACGTGTTGAGTATCACAAGTTTTTTTATTCTCTCGGGATGCTTAATGGCATAGGACAGGCCGACCGGCCCTCCCCAGTCGTTTACGATGATCGTAATATTGTTCAGGTTCAGGCTTTCGGCAAAAAGTTCAAAATTATCAGCGTGGCTTGAGGGAAGGTAATCGAAATCTTCCGGTTTGTCTGAAAGCCCGAAGCCTATGTGATCAGGAGCGATGCAGCGGTTAGAGCTGCACATTGCTTTTATAATTTTTCTATATTCAAAGCTCCAGCCGGGATTGCCGTGGAGCATAATCACCGGGTCGCCGTCTCCTTCATCGATATAATGCATCCTGCCCTTCGGAAGATAAAAATAGTGCCCCTCGAAGGGGTATTCACTTTTGTCGAGCCAATTTGGGCTTTCTGCCTTTTGCCCTGCCGATTTGTTCATTGCCGCCTCAATAGTATAAGTAAAAAGCATAATTCCGCCAGAATAACGTGCGAATGAATCAGGCGAGCAAAGGCCTCGGAACGATCCTCCCGCTATTCACCGCCAAGCTGCTCCCGCGTGATTTGAAGTATTGAGGCTTCAGCCAGATCGGGAACATAAAAAAAACCCGGCGATTTGAGCATCGATCGAATATCAGATCCGATCAGATAGGCTTGCCAGGTATGTTGATACAAGTATAACAAAAAAGAATTTTGATGTCAAGATAATTTTATCCTGATATGGAAAAATCAATAATCAATATCATTTGATCGATCGCGCTGCCACTGCACGACGCATTATTTTTTGATTTCAGCAAATTATTGAGCGAAATAGCCTGCAATGTCATAATTTTGTATTTATTTGAATTGACGGGCATTATTGACGATGAAACAACTTGGCGGGATAGCAGCTTTGTTCGGCATCCGATTGGATGGCATGGCCTCTGAGCGGGAAATTACTTCAATTAACTATGATTCGAGAAGGGTCGGGCCCGGCGGCATCTTTGCCGCCATACGCGGAACCGCGGGCGATGGGCACGATTACATACCTCAGGCCGTCGAAAGGGGAGCCGCCGCGGTGATCTGCGAGGACGACACGCTCTCGGGCAAATATCCCGGCGTGGTCTTTATCAGGGTGGAGAACACCAGGGCCGCGCTTGCCAAGGCCTCGCATTATTACTTCGACTATCCTTCGCGCCGGCTCAAAGTGATTGGCATAACCGGGACAAACGGCAAGACCACGATCACTTTCCTGCTGAAATCCATACTTGACGCTGCCGGCATCAAGACCGGCATAATCGGCACGACGGGCATCTTCGTCGGCGACGAGCAATTGCCTGCCACTCACACCACCCCGGAATCCCTGGAACTCTGCGGAATATTCGCCCTGATGGCAGGCAAGGGAGTGAGCCACGTCCTGATGGAGGTCTCCTCGCACGCGCTCGAGCAGCACCGCGCGGATGAAATATGCTTCCATGCAGGTATTTTCACCAACCTGACGCTCGATCACCTGGATTACCACAAGACCATGGAAAAATACGCCGAGGCCAAGAGAATACTTTTCGCGGCGCTGCCCGAGGATTCCATAGCGATCGTCAACGGGGACAGCCCCAGGGCCGATTTCATGCTCTCGGCCTCGAGATCCCTCACGAAGCTGAAGGTTGGCAGGGCTGCCGGGAATGATGTCATCATAACCGACGAGCATTTTGATCTGAACGGTTCCTCCTTCACCCTCTCGGGCGCGGACGCCAAGCTGAAGATCGAGACCCTGCTCATCGGGGCTTACAACATCGACAACGCCGCGCTTGCGGCCGTCGTGGCTCGCGGCCTCGGCATGGAAGAAAAATATATTATCGCGGGGCTCGGCTCCACGACGGGCGCCCCGGGCAGGATGCAGAAAGTGGCGCTGTCGGGCGGCGCGGTGGCCCTTGTCGATTATGCCCACACCCCCGACGCGCTCGAGAAGGCACTTGCCGCCGCCAGGGAAACGCTTGACGAGTCGGGCAGGGGCAGGCTGCTATGCGTGTTCGGCTGCGGCGGGGACCGTGACAAGTCCAAACGCCCGGAGATGGGCGGGATCGGCGCACGGATGGCGGACATTGCCTACATCACGAGTGATAATCCCCGCACCGAGGAGCCCTCGGAAATTATCAGAGATATTCTGGAGGGGGTCAGGGACGGGCTTG
>CAZIHB010000208.1:0-4916 GCA_964538535.1 uncultured Hyphomicrobiales bacterium
AGCGGAGTTTCGCGAGGCAGAGGCGTCAGGTTTCATGCTTCCTGTTGTGCCCGGAAGAAGCAAAAAAAAATGATATAACATCGGTCATTATATCATTCTTTAAGAAAATTGCGGGGTTAATCATTATTCCCTGGCCGAGAACTTATCCTCATCATCGGCAAAAAGGAAGTTAAAGGAAGTCATGGAGCCATAGCACCTGGTGATATAGCCTTGCAGCTTTACTTTTTCGCCTTCGCTCAAATTCTCAGAAGAGTTTATTTGCTGCTCGAGCACCCTCAGGTTGTCCCTGACCATCACGATCTTGTGCATCAGCCTGTCGAGCGGCATTTCATGCTCTTTAAGCTCCGAATGCCGGGGTATGAAAAATATGGAACCTCCCTCCCACCTTGGAGCAAGATCCGCGCCATACCTGCTTTCCATCTCGTCAAGCAGCGCGGCCGCAAGCTCTTTTATTTCTTGCTTATCCATAAAACCTGCCTTGAACGTTGCTAATTTAAATCTGCCAGGTTCCTTTCTCCGGGTGATGCAGGTTGAGCCTGAAGTCCGTGCCAAGCTGCACCGAAGCCGTGCGCGAAATTTCGCCGCCCAGATCCTCGGAGATGATTTTTATTCCTTTTTTGATCAGTCCGGCCTTGACGGCAACAGAATTCTTCTGCCCTATGCCGAAATAGTCACCGAGCTCGACTTTTGTCCTGGCGCCGCCGGCAAGCTTCGCGTAAACCTTGTCTGGCGGGCACCCGAATTCAAGCATCCTGTTGAACATTGCCACGACTGAAGTATCGGCAAAATATCCCGGCAGCCGGATGGCTTTTTCAGGGTCCGTCCTCGATGCCGGCAGAGCCACGTGCGCCAGAGCCACGACGTTTTTCACCGGGCAGAACATCATCAGCCCGACACAAGAGCCGAGAGCGAATATCTTCAAGATCTTGCCATGCTCGTTGATTACATCATAAGCCCCCATACCGAGAATTATCTGGTTAGTCTTTGCCGTTCTGTCTAAAGCATTGCCCGGCAGCCTGTAGTCTCTCTTGATTCGCTTCAGATGCTGAACGTCCATGGTGGCTGCCATTTTCACCTTCACCCAGAGCTGGTTGATCAGCTCGGGCAGGGCCCTTGCCCCGCCTGATGGCTTGGGCAGAAAATCGACCGCCCCCGCCTCGAATGCCTCTTCAGTAAGCTTCGAATCTCTTTCCGTAAGGGCGCTGAGCACGATTGTTGGAATCGGGTTGACGGGCATCAGATTGTGCAGGAACTGAATCCCGTTCATTCTCGGCATTTCCATGTCAAGAATAATTACGTCGGGCTTCAGCTTGCCAATCTGATTCAACGCAAGATAACCGTCCGTTGCCGTGCCCACCACGACAATTGCCGGATCCTTGGCAATATTTTTTGCGAGAATATCAAGAACAAGAGCCTGATCGTCAATGATCAGGACTTTGATTCTTCTGTCCGTCATTTAGAGCCTATATACTTTTCTAAATAAATGAATCTATGATTTTAGAAGGTCAAATAATATAAATATTTTCAGTTTTAAGAAAAAATAATTATTCCTTTAAGGCGCCGGCCGTCATTCCCCTTATTATCTGCTTCTGGAAGACAAGGAAAATCAGCAGAATCGGCAAAGAGCTCATGCCTGCACCCGCCATCAGATGCCCCCAGTCGATCGATTGCTTGCCCATGTAGAAGGCAAGCCCGACGGGCAGCGTCCTGTACGCCGGTTCGTTCGTGAACAGAAACGGGAAAAGAAAAGAATTCCAGGTGTTAAGGAAAGTATATATCGCCAGAACGGTTATTATCGGCTTGCACAGTGGAAAAACGACACGGAAAAGCACTCGCGCCTCGCCTGCGCCGTCGATTCTCGCAGCATGTTCAATTTCCTCCGGCACGCCCGCGAGGTATTGACGGACGAGAAAAATACCGAACGGAGTGACGAGCCACGGGACAATCAGCGCAAGATAAGTGTTTATCCACCCAAATTCGGCCATGAGCCTGTATAACGGAATCATAACCACATGCGGCGGAATGATCAGCACACCGAGAATAGAGGCAATGATGAGGGGCTTGCCCGGAAATTTCTTTCGCGCTATGGCATAGCCCGCGAACATGCAGAAAATCACATTGCCGGCCGTAACAGCGAGTGCCGTGATCACGGAATTATAGAAATAAAGTCCGAACGAATCTGAGCCGAGTGCCTCTGTATAGTTCGTGAAAGTGAACGGTGTGCCTGCAATCTCTTTTAGTCCCATGCCGCTGCCCGGGTTGCTCTTGAAGGAAAGCAGCACCATCCAGATCATCGGGAGAAGCATTCCCGCTGCTGCCAGGCCCAGGGCTGCATATAATGCCCCGAGCGCGGCTTTGGCTTTCAGGTTCGTTATCATAGCCCGCTTGCCGGCAAAGAATAATCGAAGTTCGCTATCAAAGCGCCAAGCTCGTTTTCGATCATTTTGTAGTATCCCACTCCGGGCCCGTTGAACATGAATGAAAAGGCAAGGTTCTCTCCCGTCCTCGTCCTTACGTAACCGGCCAGGGCACTGACGTCGCGCAGGGTGCCGGTTTTGGCGTGCAGGTTGTTCTCGGCAAAAGTGCCGCGCATCCTTCTGCGAAGCGTGCCATCCACGCCAGCTATCGAAAGCGTTGTATCCAGCACCTTCGATATTCTTGATTTTTTCGCTATGCTCAGCATCCTGATCATTGATTCGGCGGTAACGGCGTTTCTTCTCGACAGGCCCGATCCGTCGTTGAGCCTGCAGGAGGCGCACTTCAGGTGCATGCTGTCATTCAGCTTTCTGAACACTTCGCGGCTCTTGCTGCCATTGTCCTTGTGCCCGCCGCTCTGGGCGCCGAGTATCTTGAAAACATGCTCGGCTATATAATTATTGCTGAATTTATTCACTACCATCAGCAGATCCGAGAGCGGACGCCCGAACTCGCCGAGCACATGGCCTTTTCCATCCGGCAGTGCAGCGGATATCACTTTACCCGTTACCTTTATCCCGACTGCCTCAAGCCTTTCCTTGAAGGTGCCAGCCGCGATTATTTCCGGGTTCCTGATCGGGAAGGCATATGATCTTGTCTGGTTCGGGGGCAGCGTTCCGCTTATGATGAACACCTGCCGGCCATCCTCGCCGATCCTTGTCTGAACGCTGATGCCTGCCGTGCCTGAAGCTGCCGCGCGGCTCTTTTTTCCGCGAAGCGCCAGATCGGGATATTCCTGGTCTCCCGCCATTATCTCGTAATTATCGGCATCAATTTCGTTTTCAATATTCTCATCGCCTTGGGTTTCAATGGCTGCCGAGCTTTTTTTCTTTACCTTCCTGCCCCCGCCGGAAACCGTGGCATTCACAATTTTCACAAAGGCATCATTTGCCGGCACTATCTGCACGTTCACGTGTTTGCCGGGTATGCTTCCCGAGCTGACAAGCACTGTCACTTCATTCTTCTGGATGCTCAGGGCCGAAACCGGCCCGACGGGCTCGACAACCTCGCGGTCGCCGCTGTATTTAACCCTGTCTGTCACTCCGTCGAAGTAACTGCCGTCCGCGCAGATGTTTCCCTCTATCTTAGTCACGCCGTGCCTGTGCAGCTCCTCGGCAAGCCGCTCGAGGTCGGATATCGAAAGCAGCGCGTCGCCGTGCCCGACAAGGTAAACATTGCCCCTCACCACACCGTCACTGCCCGCTTGAGCCTCTAAGCAGGCCTGTGTCTTCACCAGAAAATCCGGGCCGAGGCTCATCAGTGACGAGAACCCCCAGAACAGCTTGGTCGTGGAGGCCGGTGTCAGCAATTTGTCTATATTCTTAGCATAAAGGTATGAATCTTTGTCGAGCGAATAAACGCCAACCGCGTAACTTGCGTTGTTCAGGCACTTATTGGCCAGAAGCATGTCAATCTTGTATTTCAGATTTGCAACGGCTTTTACCGAATCTTCTTTCGTCCGCGCCGGGTGCTTCTGCCCTGGCTGAACGGGTTCGTTCGTTTCCACGCCCTCGGCCTCGCCGGCCCGGAGGGACATGCCCGCGAGGAAAAAAAGAAACACTGCTGCCAATAACTGTCTGTATCTGATTCCTTTTTTTCCGCTGGTTAAATTTTCTGAGAACATCATAATTGCCTTAAATAAATTCTTCTCCTCTTGCGGAATGCAAATTAAGGAAAATCAAACCGGATTAAAAACCAAGCTTGATGCCGTGCTCCGGGCCGTGCATCCTAACATCATGCAATTCAGGGCATTCGGCTGTTTGCGCCCTCGAGAGTTTTCGCCAGTTTATTTTTTATGGCGGCGATATTCTCTTCCGGCACGGAACCAAGCCGCATCCCCGGAAGATATTTTTTCAGCCACGTGCCTTGCCGCTTTGCATATCTTCTCGTGTTCATCTTCAGCCGCTCGAGGGCTTCATCGTGGCCGAGCTGCCCCGCGAGGTAAGCCGTTGCCTCTTTATAACCAACCGTGTTGAGCGAGTTCAGCTCGGGAGAATAACCCGCGGCAAGTGCCTCGCGGGCCTCGTCTATGATGCCGCCCTTCCACAGTTTTTCGGCTCTGGCGTTAATTCTCGAGTAGAGCAGCTCGCGGTCGATCTCTATAACAAAAGGGATAATGTCGAAATTTTCGGGTGAACGGGCCGACTTTTGTGCTTCCGAGAATTTCCTGCCTGTCAGGTAATAATACTCCAACGCCCGGACTATCCTTCTCGGGTTTTTATCATTATAACGGGCAGCCGAGAGGGGATCCGCGGCTGACAGCTCACCATAAAGAGCCTCGCGGCCCTCCGATTCCAGCCTTGAATCCAATTCCGCCCTTATCACGCTTCTTCGCTCGTCTGCTTCGGCGTCGTCCTCGAAGAAACCTTCCGTCAGGGCTTGTATGTAAAGTCCCGAGCCTCCGGCCACGACGGGCAGTTTTCCCCTTCTTAATATATCAT
>CAZIHB010000209.1:0-4885 GCA_964538535.1 uncultured Hyphomicrobiales bacterium
GCGATCGAAGCTATTTATTTCAGTATTTTTTATAATTTGCAGATATGATTACAAAAAAGCCTTACATATTGGTTGCTAATGATGATGGCATAGATTCTCCTGGAATTTATGCCCTCACTTGTGCTATGAAAAGCCTTGGAGATGTGGTGGTTGTTGCGCCTGATCGCCAGCAAAGCGCGGTCGGCCATGCTCTTACTGTCTCCAGCCCTCTGAGGGTGACCAAATTCAATCGTGACGGGCACGATTTCGGATATGCCGTGAATGGTACTCCCGCGGACTGCGTAAAGATTGCTATTGCTTCTCTTCTCGATAGAACGCCCGATCTGCTTGTTTCCGGAATTAATCACGGCCAAAACACGGCTGTCAACGTGCTTTATTCAGGCACAGTATCCGCCGCAACCGAGGGGATGCTTGTGGGAATCCCATCAATAGCCGTGTCTGTCACCTCGCATAACATAAACGAAGATATTTCCGTTGCCGCCGAGTATATAAAAAAAATTGCTGCCCACGTCCTGGAGCACGGTTTGCCGAAAGGCACACTGCTCAATGTCAACGTGCCGAGCATTCCGGGCAATCAGATAAAAGGGCTTAAAGTGGTTCCGCTGAGCAAGACCATATGGAAAGATTCTTACGAGCTTCGGAAAGATCCATTCGGCAATGATTATTTTTGGTTTGCCGGTGATTATAATATAATCGATAAAGACCCCGAAACCGATGATATTGCTATATTGAACGGTTACATTTCCGTTACGCCCATTCGTTTCGACCTTACTGACAGAGAGCATCTTGGTGATTTTCAAAGCTTAGAGAAATTATGAGATGTCAAAATTAGTTTTAGTGGATGATATTGTTGATGGTATGTCGCTGCTTGAGCCAATAGTCAATCAGTTCGGCCAGACATTGCTGACTTCCGGCACAATGCTCAAGGAAACGCATAAACGGATTCTAAAGACATGGAACATCAGGCAGGTCAATATAAAAAGCGACGACAGCGACGAAGAGATAGAAATCAGTGACGAGCTGAGGCAGCAAATCACGGAGAAAATTCTTAAACGCATGAAATGGGAGCCAAGAAACAAAATTGAAAACGACCTTTTGAATATGGCAGTGACCCACACTGCACGATTATCTCAGAGAATCAGACCGGAGTAGCTGTTTTGGATGTATATACAAGAATAATCAACACCGTCAGCGAATTCCCTACTCTGCCAACCATCTTTTCAACGTTGAATGACGTGATAGCCAACACTCGTTCGACTGCAAATGATGTTGCCTCAGTAATTTCTCAGGATCAATCTGCAGCATCCAAAATCCTAAAATCGGCGAATTCCTCGATTTACGGATTCAGGGGCAGAATCACCACTGTCACTCAGGCAATAATGTATCTTGGATTCGAAGAAGTTCGCAATCTCGTTATTGCACTCAGCATAATTGATATGTTCTCCAACTCAAAGACGAGCGTAAATCTCAATCCTGTTCATCTTTGGAAGCATTCAATAGCCGTGGGTACGATCACAAGGCTGATCGGCCAGACAATCGGCATAAAGAATCTTGAAAGCTATTTCCTGGCCGGCATACTGCACGATATTGGTAAATTGTTATTCTTCCGCTTCTTTCCTGATGATTATATCAAAGTATTGAATTATGCTATCGAGAGCGGCGTTACGGAAAAGGATGCTGAATCCGAAATACTGGGGATCACTCACACCGTGGCTGGTGAAATGCTTGCCGAGAGGTGGAAGTTGCCTTCTTCAATAAAGGAAGGAATAAAGTATCATACCACGGGTCTTGTGAACGGAAAGGTGAATTTACTTGCCGGCAGCATTCATATCGCCGATATTACTGCTTCTATGCTTAAGCTTGGAATATCGGGCGATCATATCGTGCCCGAACCCACGTTCGAAGTTTGGGACGCGCTTGCTCTGCCTGACCATTTCTTTACTTTGTTCCTGAACAAGATACTCATGGATTACAGAGAATCAGTTACACTACTACTGAAGAAATAAGGATATGAACACGATCGATAATTTGACCGGCACTGATGTTGACCAAAGCCTTAGCAATGCGAATATTACGCACAACTTTCTTCAATCAGTGAACAAGTTTATTTCCGGCAGAACATATCATGATCGTATCCCTGACATCATTGAAGGCGGATTGAACATTTTTCTTCAACTTCCCGCGGCCGAATCAGTTTCGCTTTTTCTTCTGAACGAGAATAACTCCGATTTTGAGTATAGAATAACCTTTCCCTATTCATATAAATCGGAAGCCGAGCCCCTTTTCAACAAACTTGTTTATTCAGGCCAAATAGGCACATCCCTGCAATCTGCCGAATCCGTTATTGTGGATTTATCTAATCAGCCGGACAGTCCGGCATCCTGCATGATCATTCCACTTGCCGTTGCATCCGGAATAGTCGGAATTGTTATTTTGAAATTTACGAGTGCCGGCGTCAGGTTCGATAATCTTCTTTCTAACCTGGTTTCCATGCACGGGAATCAGTTCGCTGTAGCACTTGAAAATTCCCTGTATATTAAAAGAGTGCATAAGGCATATAGTACGCTGGAGCAGGAAATCGCGGCAAGGACCATGGACCTCCGGCAAAGCCGCAGAGAACTTGCCACGATACTCGATTCGGTTCAGGCCGGCATACTGATTTGCGATTGCAAAACAAACGAGATCGTAAAGGCAAATCCCGTTGCCCTGCAGCTGCTGGGGGGGAAAGAACAAGAAATAATCGGCAGTGATATCACCAAATTTCTTGAAACCGGGAAAAATGCATCAAGCGGAGACTTCAGCAGCAGATCATCCGTGGACATGAAATCCGAGCTGAGAACGCTCGAGGGCAATACCCTCCCTGTTCTGCGGTCATTCAACACAATCGGGCTTGGCCTGAACAAAGTCAGAATCGAAAGTTTTCTGGATATCACAGAGCTGAATCAGGCTCAGAACGAGCTATGCCGGGCAAATGAAATGCTCGAGCTGAAAGTGGAAGAAAGAACAATCGACCTGCAATATATGGTGCATAAACTTAAGGAAGAGATCGCCATCCGTGAACAGGCCGAAAAAGAAGCAAAGAGAATGCTTGAAAAAGAAAAAGAATTGAGCGAGCTGAAAACCCGCTTTGTCAGTATGGTGTCGCACGAATTTCGTACGCCTCTGACAGTTATCAAGTCTTCGGCCCAGATGCTCACGAGATTCAAGGATAAATTCACGGAAGAAGAAAATTCCAGCCATCTGCGCCGCATTGTCAAAACGGTTGATATTATGACTGATCTGATTGAAAACGTCGTATTTATGGGGAAAAAAGACAATAATACAAAAATCAGGCTGATTGATATCAATGCAGATGAGTTCTTCAATTCGATCATTTACGATATGAAATTGGCTTTTGGGAGATCGCGTGTTATCAATTTTCAGAACAACTTTGCATATAAAACGATAAAAAGCGACGAGAAGCTTCTGAGGCTGATAGTTGTCAACCTGGTTTCGAATGCCTTAAAATACTCACATGAAAGCACTTCCGTGGATATTTCCTTGTCATTCGATCTTTCTTACTTCGTGATAAAAATACTCGACCATGGCATCGGCATACCGGCCGAACAGCAGGAAATGATTTTCAATATGTTCTACCGCGCCGACAACGTGGGGCAAATTTCAGGCACCGGGCTGGGCCTTTCTGTTGTCATGCAATCCCTGGAGATGCTTAACGGCAAAATCGATTTGAAAAGTGCTGCAGGGGAAGGCACGGCATTCACTGTTTACATTCCTTTAAATCAAGAGGCTCGTTAACCTATGAAAAAAACAATTCTTGTTATCGAAGATGAGCATGAGATCAGGAATGACATTGTCAGAATTCTTGAACTGAGTGACTATGCGACCATCAGTGCCGGCAATGGATTGCTCGGGCTCCAGCTTGCCAGGCAGCATAAGCCCGATATGATAATTTCCGACATAATGATGCCGGATCTCGACGGATTCGGCCTCTTGAAAGAAGTGCAGGCTGAACCTGTGCTGAATGGCATTCCATTTTTATTCCTTTCCGCAAAATCAGCAAGGATTGACATAAGAGAAGGTATGAATCTCGGAGCAGACGACTTTCTGACGAAACCCTACGACATCGACGAGCTGCTTGACGCTGTGCAATCCCGCCTGAAGAAGCACGAAACTGCAGAAAGCAAATTTGAAGAGAAATTTGAAAGCCTGCGCTCGAGCATCAGAAAAACGCTCCCGCACGAGATCCGCACGCCCTTGAATATTGTGCTCGGCATGTCGGAGTTTTTAAAAAAGAATTACGAGACCACATCGCCATCGGATATAAAAGAAATGCTTCTTAATATCAATGATGCCGGAAAAAGGCTGCACAAGCTTTTCGAGAACTATCTATTCTACGCGAATCTGGAGATTATTGCAGCTAATACACAGGAACTCGAGGCAATTCGATCAAAGAGAACTTACATGCCCGAACAGATTGTTAAAGATATTTCTTTTCACATGGCCGGTATTAACGGCAGAACTGACGATGTCGAGATGAACCTGCACGGGGAAACACTTGCCATCTCTGAAACATATTTTATCAAAATGATTAACGAGATATTCGATAATGCAATCAAGTTTTCGGTTAGAAAACAGAAAATTATCGTAAAATCGAAAGTTAAAAACGGCATGTTCAGCATATCATTCACAGATCACGGCAGAGGCATGACGAGCGAGCAAATTAACAATATTGGTGCGTATATTCAGTTCGAGAGGAAGATTTACGAGCAGCAGGGAGCCGGCCTTGGCATAGCTATTGCTAAACGAATTGCCGAGCTTCACAATGGAACCTTCAGCATTGAATCTGTTGTGGGGCATCACACAACTGTTGAGTTTTCTTTACCAT
>CAZIHB010000210.1:0-4864 GCA_964538535.1 uncultured Hyphomicrobiales bacterium
ATTGCTGAATCGATTGACGGGAAATTATTGGCATTGGCGGCAAATTTTTCACCGACGGTGTAGGTTCCATCAAGGCCCTGAACCGCGGTGAACGTGATCCTGATCTTGTTATCTTCAGGAGCATTGTCACCGTTTGCTGATACTTCAAGGTAAGCCTCGTAATCACCGGGCTCGGTGAAAATCACCGGCGGGAATTTGACTGATTTTCTGTTGTATTTTCCCGAAGGAATTTCTTTTGCAACGGTTTCAACAGTTTTGAAATCTCCGTTTGGAAGCAATCTGTATGTGAATGTGACCGGTGCATCGGAAATGTCGCCGACACCCTTGTTGAGAAGATCACAAACAGGGACAACCGGGCGGTTAACCACTACCTTGGAACCCTGCTTCGGAGTAATCATTGCATCAGCTGCTGCCTGGAATTCATCGGCAACCGCGAATGTATAATCCGGTTCTTCTCTCTTGTATCTGTTGTTGTAAGGCTCATTGTCAATGGCGTTCTTCAATTGAGCCGTCACTATTATCCTGTATTGATCGGTCTTTGTTGGTTTAAAATCGCTGAAGTTCAGTGTAACTTTATCCCTCGGTTTCATCAGTTGATACTGGTGGTCGAGTGTGTCATAAAGAACTGAATCCTTATATACTCTTAAATTCTTCGAATCAAAAATCTCTGCATAAGCGTTGAATTTGGTTACGTTATTCAAACCTGTGTTCATGAAATCACTCTGCACTGACATATTCTGTCCGTTGGGGTACTTAAAGAAGTACGGAGCATCGTCCGACTTCGGTGAAGTTATATCATAAACAGACAGGTCATTGGGCCACGAAACCGTGAAGTTCTTTATTACTTCCTTCGGTGCCTTGCCCGGCAGTGCCATGGACGCAACAAGCTGATACTCGCCGCCCTGGGTGACATATAACACACCGTCATTCAGCGGGCAGCAAGAACCCGTAGCTCTCGTGAAATTGATTAATGCTCCTTTCTCTCCAACGTCAAGTGTGCTTGACCCCGTTACCGGATCCAATGCCTGATAAACTACATTCTTTGATGGCAATGGGCCGACAATTTTATATGTAAGAGTGGTACCCGGCTGCTGCGAGCTGCCGAATTCGACGTGCGGCCTGTCGTAGAAATAGTCTGTCAGGACGCCGCCGTCATTTCTTTGCCTTGTTTCGCCATTGTATTTTTCGCCGGCATAAAGCACGTTGTTCGGTGCCTTGTTGTCCGGGAACGTGCTCTTGATCGCAAGGCTGAACTCGAGAATATAATCCTCGGTTTCGCCATAGTCATAGCCATACATCGGTGCCGGATCCCATATATCCCAGTAACCGTTGTGGCATGGATCTTTCGGAGGATAATACGGTTCATAAGGATAATAGTATGAAGACATCACCCTCATCACTGTTTTGCCCAATGCCACGTTATCCGGAATTTTCAGTTTATAGGTAATCTCCTGTTCTGAGCATCCGGGATAGATATTAGCGGGCATTCTCCACGGCGGATCAATATTCGCGCCGTTCGGATCGTTGAACCACTCGCCCACATCTTCAAAATCACCATCCATGTTCCAGTCGATGAATATTCTTAGCGTGTAGTAGTCCCACATCGAGTTCGGGCAGTATGAGTATCCCCATGAGTATTCGTATCCCGTCAGCCTGAGATTGATTGTCAGGTCATATGTCTCGCCGAGCATCACTTCACCCTTCACTCCGGTGAAAAGATAGCACTCGTGGCCTTCCCACTCGTCACCTGAAGTACGATTCAGCGGTGTGCCGTCATTGTTGGATATCTTTACACCTTTTATCATGCCGCCGGCATATATATCGCCCCACATGGCTCCCTCCGCTGGCGAGCAGTATCCGCCCCATTGATAGGTAGGGTACCATTGATCAGGAGTGCAGTAGCCCGTCGGCTGGGCAGAAGCAATGATGACACTACTAAAGAACAGCACGCAAGCAAGCAGCATATTCTTTAGATATGGTCGTTTCTTTAACATAATTCCTCCTTTATAAAAGTCAAAATATATAGAAATACTTTCCTGTCTTTCACACTTCTTGTAAAATCTGATCCTATCCAATACACTACTTTAACAAACATTCTCTATATTAGTTACATCACTTTTTTAAACATCTACGAGTCTCAGCAATCGGCATACCACTATTTACTATTTATATAAGATAGTTACCAATTTTATCATAATTTTTCAAAATTCAACAGCTTTGCCGTTAATAATTCCACACAATGTAGTCGTTACTACTACATTTCGCTTATTTTATCGCTACATTATTATTGAAACGCAATATTTGATGGTTATACTGTTTTCTACTTATCTTTTTTTTTTATTGTATTGACCGGTTCTGCCGGCATCATGCACCGCTATCGGGAGTTTCACTTCTTGTTGAAATTGAAACTGGAATATCTATTTAGGTTATCATGGTGGGATTTGCATCCGGCATGTTTCCCTTCAGCCGCGCATCAGCCATAATAATAACAGAAAAGATTACCGGCAGCCGGCGGCCGCGGGTAATCTTTTATTTCAAACTCTGTGCTGCTATTCTATTTTTTTTTGCAGGGCTGTGGTCAGTACTTTTCCTGAATTGTCCCGTCAGCGTTTATCATGGGGTATTTCGGGATGATCAGCCCTTTCTCGATTCTTCTAAGCTTATTCTTGTTCAGTGTGCGGCGAAACGGCGAGATTTTGTCCGTAAACAGAATGCCGTTCAAATGGTCTGTCTCGTGCTGCATCACGCGGGCGAGAAATTCATCGGCGTCCCTGACTATTTCCTTGCCGCTTAAATCGTAGTATCTTATCTTGATGCTCTCGGGCCTCTCAACGTCCTCGTAGAATTCAGGAATGCTCAGGCACCCCTCCTGCATCACGATTTCTTCCTCGGAAAACTCGATGATCTCGGGATTTATCATGGTGATAGGTGTTTTCGGCCTGCCATGCACATCATCGTCGTCCTCGGCTATTGAAATATCAATCACCACCAATGACAGATTGCCTCCCACCTGGTTGGCCGCGAGGCCCACTCCGTTGGATATATTATAAAGGGTATCGTACATATCATCGGCAAGCTTCCTCACTTCGTCGTTGATATTTGTCACCGGATTTGTCTTTTTCCTCATCAAGGGATGATAACAATTATATATAGGTAGCACTGCCATAGCTTTCAAAAACTGATTTAACATATAACTTATGGCAAAAATACCTCATTTTCCCCATAAAAAGAAATTTGCAATAATATGCCTTTAGATTTGTGCTTTCCAAGCGAGGGAATTAATTTGGCATATTGTTTTTTTGCAATTCAGGAAGAGAGTTTTAAATGAAATACACTGTTGTTGGCGCAGCAAAAAGCGGATTTGCCGCCGCGTTGCTGGCAAAAAGAGATGGGCACGAGGTTTTTGTTACCGAATCCAAAGATAAAGAATACTACTCGAAAGAAATTGAAGAATTTGAACGGCTCGGGATCCGGTACGAATTTGGCTCCAACACTCCGGCCGCACTCAAGGATTGTGATATTGTGATCACTTCCCCGGGGGTTCCCCCCACGGCATGGGTGATAGCCGAAGCAGATAAATGCGGAATACCGGTGATCAGTGAGCTTGAATTTGCCTCCAGGCATATAAACGGCAATAAAATCGTTGCCGTGACGGGCACTAACGGTAAAACAACAACAACATCTCTCATATCCTTTATTTTGGAACAGGCTGGAAAGCATGTTATTACAGCCGGAAACATAGGGCTGCCGCTTTCGGCCTGTATCGACAGCATCAGGCCGGATTCCGTCATCGTGGTTGAGGTTTCGAGTTTCCAGCTGGACAGGACAATAGATTTCAGGCCCGACGTTGCCCTGATTTTGAATATTACTCCGGACCACCTTTACTATCATGGCACAATGGAAAGCTATATAAATGCAAAGTGGAAAATTTCTTCTAAGCAGAATGAAAATAATTTACTAATTTTAAATGGGGACGATAGTGCAATCACAGGGGGATTCGATACTAAATCGACGATTGCTTATTTCTCCATGTCGCCGGTTGATCGGGGGATTTTTAACTCCGGCGGCAAAATGGTAATAAAATTGCCAAACAAGCATGAAGTGGAGGAAATTATGTTATTTTCCGAGCTTAGCCTGCCGGGCGTGCACAACGCGTATAACTCCATGGCAGCAGCTCTTGCAGCAAGGGCGCTCGAGATCCGCAACGAAAATATCCGCGACTCTCTGATGAAATTCAGCGGTGTGGAGCATCGGCTCGAATTTGTGCGCACGCTTGACGGGATCGATTATATTAACGATTCCAAGGCTACAAACATCAATGCCACATGGTACGCGCTTTCTTCTTATTCCCGGCCGATTATCTGGATTGCCGGCGGGCGCGGCGACAACAATGACTATTCCCAGCTCGACGGCCTTGCCGAAAAGAATGTTAAGGCCATAATCGCGATCGGCGAAGAAGCCGACAGTATTTTCAATCATTTTTGCACAAAACTGCGCTGCAGGAAAGAACTCACTTTCGAAGATGCCGTGGCTGCTGCGCGTGAAGAAGCCGAATTCGGAGATATCGTGCTCTTCACACCGGCGTGCAAATCATTTGATATGTTTGCCAATTTCGAGCATCGCGGCGAAGTATTCAAGAAATTAGTAAATGGCCTGGCTTAGAGGATGAAAAAAAATATCGGACACATTGATTGGCTGATACTCCTGCCGGTTGTCGGGATCATGCTCTATAGCATCGCTTTTGTTTACAGCGCCAGCGCGACATTCGCGGAATGGAGGCTGGGCGGCACTGAAAAGCTCTTCTGGAGCCACGCTGTCAAGGTGTTTATCGGTATTGTGTTTATTCTGATTTTTGCTAAAATCG
>CAZIHB010000211.1:0-4852 GCA_964538535.1 uncultured Hyphomicrobiales bacterium
AGAAAGGCCTCGCACCTTCCTCGATGAAGAAGCTGCCCTCGAGATCCGAATTCACGATGGATGACATCGATCCGAAAGATATAATAAGGCTTGACGAGTCAGAATTCGGCAAATATTAATCTCGTGATGTTTAATATGAAGAACAGCCCGCGTGGATTCTCCACGCGGGCTGTTTCGATTTTAGGCCATTTTTTGCGAATAAAATGCCTGTCTCACACTATTTGCAGGCATGGAACAAGCGGCATTTTTGCCTTGCGATAGCTATATGTTTTCCCGCTCGAGCAATTTTGCTTCATCCCAGAGTTTATCCATCTCGGCGAGAGTCATCTCGCTGAGGTCGCGGCCCGCTTCCTTTGCTTTGGATTCAACGTAGGAGAATCTGCGTGTAAATTTCTTGTTCGTCAGCTGCAAGGCTTCCTCGGGGACTATGCCCTCGAATCTCGCGGCATTGACGAGGGCAAACAGGAAATCCCCGAATTCCTCGCGTGATTTTTCCTTGTCGCCGCGGTCCAGCTCAATCCTCAGCTCGGCAATTTCCTCATCCACCTTGTTCCAGACGTCATCCTTGTGGTCCCAGTCGAAACCGACGCGCGATGCCTTGTGCTGGATCCTCTCGGCGCGGAGCAGTGCCGGCAGGGCTTGCGGCACACCCTCGAGTGCGCTTTTCCTGCCTTCCTTTTTCTTCAGGTTTTCCCAGTTTGTGAGCACTTCGTCCTCGCCGCTGACCTCTATATTGCCGAAAACGTGGGGGTGGCGCGAAATCATCTTCTTGCTGATACCTTTTATAACATCGATAAATTTAAAAGCGCCCCTTTCCTCGGCCATTATGCTGTGCATCACAATGTGCAGCAGCATATCGCCGAGCTCTTTCGCGAACTCGCGGTCGTTATTGTCGTATATGGCGTCGATTGTCTCGTATGCTTCCTCGATCATCAGGTGGGCTATCGATTCATTCGTCTGCTTCCTGTCCCACGGACATTCCCTGCGCAGGATACGCACGATCTCGATAAATGCTTCCATCTGGTCGAGCACATTGTCGGGATTCTTTGCTGCCGGAATTTTTGTATTGGTTGTTTCCATCTTTAGAATATGTATGTTATCAAAATAAATTCAAATCTATACCCAAATATTATAAGAAAAAAATCCCGAGCGAAAATAATCCTAAAATATATTTTGAAGAATAACGTTAAATAAATATATTTGTATCGGATAAATAAGTCTGATTATAAAAGAGAGGGAAATTGCATTGAAAAGGCAGATTATAACAATCGACGAGGAAAAGTGCGACGGATGCGGGGCCTGCGTCACGGGCTGCAAGGAAGGTGCACTGCAGATTATCGATGGCAAGGCAAGGCTTCTAAGCGAGACATATTGCGACGGGCTCGGCGCCTGCCTCGGGGAATGCCCCAGGGGGGCCATCAGCATTGAGGAGCGTGAGGCCGACCCCTACAGCGAAGCCGCGGTGATGGAAAAATTGATCAGGCAGCCGCGCGAAATTATCGCGGCGCATCTCGATCACCTGGCCGGGCATGGTGAGAAAGAATATCATGCCGAGGCACTAAGATTCCTGGAAGAGAATGATATTCAATATTCAGCAGAAGAAGTCAGCCCTAACCACGGCGTACACGAAAAAATGCAGTGCGGCTGCCCGGGCTCCGCGGCGAGGGAAATCAGGCGCTCCGGCGGCGCTCCGGGGCCGTCAGGACGTGCCGAATCGATGCTGGGGCAGTGGCCGGTACAGCTGCATCTTGTCAGCCCCGCGGCCCCTTACTTCAAGAATGCCGAGCTCGTCGTGATGTCAACTTGTGCGCCGCTTGCCTCTGCCAACGTTCATGCCGATTATCTCGCCGGGCGCGCGGTCGTTGTCGCCTGCCCGAAGCTTGACGTCACTGACCCGTATATTAACAAGCTGGCCGAAATTTTCAGAATAAACAATACAAACAGAGCTATAATCGTTAGAATGGAAGTGCCTTGCTGCGGGGGGCTTACGAGAATTGCCGCCGTTGCTGCCGGGCAGTCGGGCCGTGAAGGGCTCACAGTGGAAGAGCACGTGCTTTCAGTGCAGGGTGAATTAATAAATAAGACCATTGTTTTTAAAAATTAATCGGGAGTATTCCATGTTTTGCTATCAATGTCAGGAAACAACAAAAGGAGTCGCGTGCACAATCAGGGGCACCTGCGGCAAAACCGCCGAAGTATCAGATCTGCAGGATTTATTGATTTACGTGCTGAAGGGGATTTCACTCTATGCCAACAGGGCGCGAGCCAACGGCATCGAGAGGGAGCAATGGGACATGTTCGTAACTGAAGGGCTTTTCGCCACGGTTACGAACGTCAATTTCGATAAATCCCGTTTCATCTCGCTGATCAACGAGGGATTGCACCTGAGGGAGGCAGTCAAGGGTGAACTCCTCAAGGCCGGGATTGATATAAGCGATATCAGGCACGATGCCGTGGCCTGGCTTTCAGAGAATCCCGAGGTCTATGAATTCAAGGCGAAATCGGTTGGTGTGCTTGCCGAGCCAAACGAGGACATCCGTTCGCTGAAGGAGCTGGTAATCTACGGCGTGAAGGGAATGGCTGCCTATGCCGACCACGCACACAACCTTGGCAGCATGAACAGCGAAATTTTTGCCTTCATGCAGAAAGCACTCGCCGAGACGCTGAATCCTGACGCCACTAAAGAGCAGTTGATAGCACTCGTGCTCGAGACGGGTAAATACGGCGTGGACACCATGGCAATGCTCGACTCCGCCCACACGGCACGCTACGGGAATCCGGAAATCACTAAGGTCAGCCTCGGGGTGAGGAATAATCCGGGCATACTGATAAGCGGGCACGACCTGCGCGACCTTGAAGACCTGCTTGAGCAGACTGCAGGAACCGGTGTTGATGTATATACTCACAGCGAGATGCTGCCGGCACACTACTACCCGTTCTTCAAAAAATTTGACAACTTTGCCGGTAATTACGGCAACTCCTGGTGGAAGCAAAAAGAAGAATTCGAGACGTTCCACGGCCCGATCGTTTTCACGACGAACTGCCTTGTGCCGCCATCATCAAAAGCTACATACTGCGACAGGGTATATACGACAGGTGCCGTCGGATTCGAAGGCTTCAGGCACATAAATGAAAGGCCCGAGGGCGGCAAAAAAGATTTCTCGGAAGTCATTGAACATGCAAAAAAATGCAAGCCTCCCGTTGCAATCGAGACAGGCGAGATCGTCGGCGGTTTCGCCCATGCCCAGGTGCTGGCCCTGGCAGACAAAGTAGTGGATGCCGTCAAGTCGGGTGCAATAAAGAAATTCGTGGTTATGGCCGGCTGCGACGGCAGGATGAAAGAACGCGGCTACTACACCGATTTTGCCTCGAGCCTGCCCAAGGACACGGTGATACTGACCGCGGGCTGCGCCAAGTACCGCTATAACAAGCTCCCGCTCGGGGATATTGGCGGGATACCGAGAGTGCTCGACGCGGGGCAGTGCAACGACAGCTATTCGCTTGCAGTGATCGCGCTGAAGCTGAAGGAGGTGTTCGGGCTTGACGACGTGAACAAGCTGCCCATCGTTTATAATATTGCCTGGTACGAGCAGAAAGCCGTGATCGTGCTTTTGGCACTGCTTTATCTCGGGGTGAAGAATATACATCTCGGCCCGACCCTGCCCTCATTCCTCTCTCCCAACGTGGCAAACGTGCTCGTGGAGAGCTTTGGAATCGGAACGATCGGGGAGGCAGGCAGTGATGCCGAAATGTTTATGAATTGATTGGAATTGCGCGAAAAAAGCAGAACCCATTCGATTATTTGTGCTATATGATAAAGGGGCCGCCCCAAAAGGCAGCCCCTGATTTTTTTTACCGTTGGCGTTACAACGGCGAATTTGATTCAGTGATTATCTTAAATTGTTTTGCAGCTGTATGATTGCAGCCTGCCGGCGTGGCGCACGTTCAAAACAACCGCCTCATTCAATCTATTATCATCAATACTTTCCGACTGCCTGTAAATACCTTGCAGCCAGGTGCTTGTAATTTGTTTTGTATTCCGTCAGCTGGTCGCGCGATTTCTGCAGCACGGCCTTAGCCTCGAGGTAGTCTGTCATTCCGATCACGCCGGCTTTGAAATTTGATTCCGTGACCTTGTAGTTTTCCGCTGCCTCGTCAACCATCTTTTTTCCCAACTCAATATTATTAAATGCCTCGTTAAAATCCTTCCATGCCTTGCTTATTTGCAGCGTGAGGAGCTCTGCTGTTTCTTTTCTGGCAGTGTTCGTTATTTCCTCGCGGATTCGCCTTTCCTGGAGCAAGTGCGATGCTTCCCACCATCCGGAGATAGGAACGGATACCGATCCGATGAAAAGAGCGTTGAAATTAGTTTTATTCATGGCGTTCACGCACATGAGGGCAGTGCCGACGCCGATTTCGGGCAGGTATTCGCCACGCTTCAGGTCTGTCTGCAATTGCTCTGCCTTCACTGCATTATCGAGCATATTCATCTCGAAACGGTTTTCTATTGCCGCCTCGGGATCCAGATATAATTCTTTTGGCTCGACTATATCAATCACCGTGTCTCTCGGTGCGAAATCCTTGTCGAGCGGGATGCCCATATGCTGGCAGATGGCTTCCCGGGCCATGTCGATACCGTTCTGCAGCTGAATTTTATTAATATTCAGCTCGCTGAGCTTTATCGAAACCTTCAGCACGTCGCTTTTATCCACCAGGCCGGCCTTATATGAAACGTTAACATCCTTGAGCAGGTTGCTGAGGAAGGAAATGTAAGAATCCAGGGTCACGGCTTTTTCTTTAAGTGCTGCCAGCTTCCAGTAAAGGTCTTCCGTGTGCTCCAGCACTGAGTACC
>CAZIHB010000212.1:0-4846 GCA_964538535.1 uncultured Hyphomicrobiales bacterium
CAAAGTCTTTTGAGCTTTCTATCTGCGCGCCGGCCCTTCCCGGCCCGAACACGTTAATCCCCTCTGCCCTGAGCACGTCCGCGCAGCCATCAGCAAGCGGCTGCTCGGGCCCGATCACGACGAGGTCAATATTTTTCTGCCTGCAGAACTCCGCGAGCATGGCGTAATTATTAGGATCTATATCAGCTTTTTCCGCTATAGAATTAATCCCGGGATTGCCCGGAGCCGAGTAGAGCTTTTCGAGCGATGGCGATTTTAAGAGGGCGATTGCAAGCGCGTGCTCGCGCCCGCCGCTGCCTGTGAGCAATATGTTCATATCCGTTGTTTCCTTTATATTTATATACTTAAAAATTGTCCTTTTATTTATTTTTTTCCTTTACCTTTTTTCGTAAAATTGCAAAAATTTATAATCGATTGCTTTGCTGCTGCCAATAATCTTAATTATTATTTAGCTCAGCAGCCTTATAATGCAACCGAGCCAAAATTAAGAATTTTGGATAATAGTTTTCTTCAAAAATAAAGTGAAAAGCAATGTCAAAAGAAAAACCACAGGAACAAACGGGCCCGATTCAGGACGTTGAAGAGAAACAGAAAGCCATCAAATTCGCTATCGATCAGATCGAGCGCCAGCACGGCAAGGGCTCTATCATGAGGCTTAATGACCGCCAAGTGGTCAATGTGGATGCAATATCCACGGGCTGCATCTCGCTTGACGCCGCGATCGGCGTCGGAGGGGTGCCTCGCGGAAGGATAATTGAAATATTCGGCCCGGAATCATCCGGTAAAACAACGATCTGCCTCCATATCATTGCCGAAGCGCAGAAAAAAGGTGGCATGGCTGCTTTCGTTGACACCGAGCACGCCCTCGACATCAATTATGCCCAGAGGCTCGGCATTGACCTGAACAACCTGCTGCTCTCGCAGCCGGAATTTGGCGAGCAGGCTCTCGAAATTGTCGAAACACTCGTCAGGAGCAATGCCATCGACGTGATTATTGTTGACTCGGTCGCGGCCCTCACCCCCAGAGTGGAAATCGAAGGTGACATGGGTGACGCGCAGATGGGGTCGCAGGCCAGGCTGATGTCTCAGGCCATGAGGAAGCTCAACGCGGCAATCGGGAAATCAAAGACCACCGTGATGTTCACCAACCAGCTTCGCAGCAAAATCGGCGTTATATACGGAAATCCCGAAACTACTACCGGCGGCAACGCCCTGAAATTCTATGCCTCAGTCCGCCTCGACATCAGGCGCAAAGAAGTTATCAAAGAAGGACAGGATATTATCGGCAACAGGGTGAAAGTGAAAGTTGTGAAAAACAAGGTTGCACCGCCATTTAAAGAAGTCGAGTTCGACATCATGTACAACGAGGGCATATCGAAAATCGGCGACCTTATCGACGTTGCCACTGAGCATGGAATCATCTCCAAGAGTGGTTCGTGGTACTCGTTCAAATCTGAACGGGTGCAGGGACGCGAGGGCCTGAAGAAAATATTCTCCGAGGACGGTGCTCTGGCCGAAGAGCTTGAAGCAGCCGTCAAGACCTCGCTTGCAGCGATGAAGGGCTCTGCCCCGGACATCGCCGGAAGCAGCGATATACCCGGCATCGACTTTTAGCCCTTCCATTCAGAAATTGATTGTGGCTGCACTTTTGCAAGCGCAGCCACAATTTCAATCTTGCCCGTCTGCAACGTGCGGATCCGATCTCGGCATAAACCTGCATTCAGAACAATGACATTCTGTGCTGTTCCTGAAGCCGCCTGACAACAATTTATTTATTTCCCGGAAAAGTTCTGCTTCCAGACATGACAAATACTGAAAGGATCATCACTGCCGTAACTGCAGGCCGGAATCCATCCTCGTGCACGGTGGTATTTGAAGATGGAGCGAGAGAGATTCTCAGCACCGATATCGTCGTGAAATACAGGCTTGGCAAGGGTACCGTACTAAGCCCCGGCACTTGCGCCGAAATTGCCAAAGACCAGAGACTTATTGACCTCAAGCGAGCTGCCTACGCCTACGCTGCATACAAACCTCGTTCAGTCCGGCAAGTGGCAGATAAATTGAAAGCACTCGATTACTCGGCTGAAGAAATTGAAAGCGCCCTGGGTTTTCTCGTTGATTTCGGGCTGCTCGACGATGAAAAATTTGCACTTATGTTCTGCAAGGACTATCTTCTCCGCAAATCCGCTTCACGCAACGTGCTTGTAAATGAACTCCGCAGAAAAGGTGTCAGCGCCGAAACAGCCCGCAAAACGGTTGACAGTATATATCCGGGAGATAACGAGCACGAGCAGGCACTCAGGGCGGCCATGAAGAAGATGCGTTCTCTTGAGCGGAAGGAGCCTGCCAAGAGGAAGCAAAGCCTCTTTGCCTTCCTGTGCAGGCAGGGATTTGATTTTGACGTCATCAGGAATGTAATAAACGAACTTTTACCGGAGTCGTAACTATCTTACTAATTTCAGGAGAGCTTATGAAATTGCTGAAAATTTTACTCTATGTGTTTTTGGGCCTGATCGGCTTATTTTTGATCGTGACGGCACTGCTGCCCTCAAAAATGAGCGTTGAGCGCTCGATTGTCATCAACGCGCCAGCCGGAATGGTCTATGGCGTGGTCAATAATGTCAGGGATTGGGAGGACTGGTCCCCGTGGAAAGAGATTGATCCCAAGATGGCCGTGACCTATGAAGGCCCGGAGCAAGGCGTGGGCGCGTCATATTCATGGAAGAGCGGCAACGCTAATGTCGGCTCGGGCAAACTGGTTATAACCAAATCTGTCCCCAACTCCCTTGTAGAGTACGATATGTACATGGGATGCGAGAAAAGCAGCACCATTCCTTTCGTGATGGAAGAAAAAAATGGCCGCACCACGCTGAAATGGGGCATGAAGGGCGAGCTAAGCTTCTTTGCCCGCTGGTTAGGCATCGCGGCCACACCGATGATCGCCCCTATTTTCGATAAAGGACTGAAAAATATCAAGAATCTCGTAGAAAACGGCCCAAAGCTTAACCTGAAAATCGAGAGCACAACAATCAACAGGATGCCGATTATCAGCATAACAGATTCAACATCGAACGACATGAAGGAAATCAGCAATAAGATCGGCAAAGCGTATAAGGAGCTTGGTGCCTTCGCCGGAGCTAACAAGCTGAAATGCTCACCCTTCCCGCTCGTCATCACGAACTCATACGTCGGCACCTACTGCTTCGACGCGGCTTTCGTAATTGAAGCCGGAAAACCGAAGCCCTCGGGAAGAATAAAAGCAGGCATTCTCCCGGGCGGAAAAGTTGTAAAAGCTGTTTATACCGGGCCATACACCCGCCTGACTTACGTGTATAATTCCATCATGAAATATATACAAGACAACAAGTTGACCATTTCAGGCAGATGCTGGGAGGAATATCTCAACGACCCGGCAAGCACTCCCGCGGAGAAGCTCGTCACAAACGTATATTTCCCCGTGAAATAAGAGATATATGCTGGGCTTTCCCGAGTCATCCTCGATGAAGCCATGAAACGGCGCCGCAACAAAAGACAATTTATTGGCTACTTATTTTTACGGCACCAGCTTAAATACCTGCAGGGACACGGCAGCTCCGTGCCCCTGCTTTTTTTTGGCTGCTGCTGCTGCCGGAGCAGGATGGTATCATTGACAGTTCCATTTTAATTTGTTTAAATCAGGTTTGTGGGAAATATTTCTTAATTTGGAAGATTATTAAGGAGCTTAAAAAATAATGTTCACCGGACTGATCGAGGAAATCGGGATAATAAAGGGGATAACTTCCATTGGCGGGGGCAGGCGGATCACGGTAAACGCCAAAGAAATTACCGATGATATAAAAATCGACGATTCTGTGGCTATCAACGGGGTATGCCAGACAGTGGTTTCAGCCGCGCCGGCATCTTTCACCGTGGAAGCCGTGGAAGAAACCATTGCCAAGACCACCTTCAACGCTTTCCGAGCCGGGATGGAAGTCAATCTGGAGCGTGCAATCAGGCTCGGCGACAGAATGGGCGGCCATATCGTGCAGGGGCACGGAGACTGCGTGGGGTCCGTGCTTTCAGTCGAGAAACTATCCACCGGAATTGAGCTGTGGATATCATTTCCAGGCGAGAAGTCCGTATATGTAGCCCCCCAGGGCTCAATAACCATTGACGGGGTCAGCCTTACAACTGCCCGCATCAACGGGGCGAGCTTCATGGCTTCAATCATCCCCCACACCTGGAGCGTCACGACTCTCAGGAATCTCAGGCCGGGATCAAAAGTGAATCTCGAGTTCGATATAATCGGGAAATATGTTTTTAATATCATGCAGAAGAGAAATGCACCCGAGGGTCAGCGGTTATCACCGTTGGATATCTATATTGACCAGCCGGAGTACTGACACTCGGGGGAAAAAGTAATAAACAAAAGGCTTTTATATACCATGACAAGAACTGCCACCGGCACAGATACAGGCAAAAACCTAAATAATTCGGGCATAGACATTCGCAAATCAGTATTGCCGAACGGCATCAGAATAATCACCGAGCATGTTCCAACTGTCGAATCATTCGCGCTCGGCGTGTTTGTTGATGCCGGTTCGAGGGACGAATGGAACAACAAATCGGGGGTGGCCCATTTCCTCGAGCACGCCGCTTTCAGGCGCACCAAAACGCGCACCTCGCGGAGAATTGCAACTGAATTCGAATCGATCGGCGCTTATACGAACGCTTTCACAACCCAGGAAAGCACCTGCTTCTACGTGCGGGCGCTCCGGGAAAACTTCGATAAATGCTCGGAAATTCTTTCAGATATAGTTGTCAACCCACTTTTCAAGGATAAAGAGATAAACCGCGAGCGCCGTAT
>CAZIHB010000213.1:0-4820 GCA_964538535.1 uncultured Hyphomicrobiales bacterium
ATCGATATCGGCGGGGTGACCCCCGATCTGCTTCTGATCCTCTGCGTCTGGATAGCCCTTTGCGAGGGGCAGTTCGAGGCAGTCTTTGCCGGGTTCGGCATCGGGCTGATCTATGATATATTCTCGTTTGACGTCATCGGCACGAACGCGCTCGCCAAGACGGTCGCGGCTTTCTCCGCGGGATATTTCTACAGGGAGAACATCGAGAGCCGCGCGATAGGGAATATCAGGTTTCTTTTCATCGTTCTGGGCGTATCGATATTGCACAACCTGATATATTTCTTCTTCTATATAAAACCGAGCGAAATAAACTACTTCGCTTTTTTCCTCAAGTACGGCCTGGCATCATCGCTCTATACCACAGTATTCTCAGTGATGGCGATGCTTGGCAAGCTGCCAAGGCGCAAGCTGAGCATCGATTAGAAAATCAACAAACAGAACATATATGTATTTATCGAATCTGGAAATATTCGGCTTCAAGTCGTTCGCCAACAAGACAAATTTTAAATTTTCGCCCGGGCTGGCGTCGCTTGTAGGCCCGAACGGATGCGGCAAAACGAACATCGTGGATGCCGTCCGCTGGGTGCTCGGCGAGCAGAAATCTGCCGTGCTGAGGTCGGACGTCATGGAGAACGTGATATTCAACGGCACGAAGACCAAAAAGCCGCTCGGCATGGCCGAAGTGACATTGACCATAGAGAACAACCGCGGCCTGCTGCCATCGGAATACAATCAGGTGACGATCACGCGGCGTCTTTTCAGGAACGGCGAGAGCCAGTATCTGCTGAACAAGACCCAGTGCCGCCTGCGCGACATACTCGACCTGTTCATGGATACGGGCATGGGCTCGGACTCCTACTCCGTGATAGAGCTTAAGATGGTGGAAGCCATATTGAGCGGCAGGGTGGACGACCGCAGGCAGATGTTCGAGGAAGCCGCGGGGATAAAGAAATATAAGCAGCGCCGGAAAGAAGCATCGAGAAAGCTTGAATCGGTGCAGCAGGACCTGGAAAGGGTGCAGGACATATTGCAGGAAGTGCGCAAGAACGTCAACTCGCTCTCGCGCCAGGCAGCCAAGACGAAACGCTACAACGCGCTGCTCACCGAGCTGAAGGGGCTGGAGTCCGACCTGCTGATGCACGAGTACAGGTGGAACACCACATCTCGCACTAAAATTGAATCGGAAATCAGGGAGCTGAACGGCAATAAGATAAAGCTTGAGATAGAGCTTGGCGAGATCGAGGCATCGATCAAAGACACGAAGCAGGAATTGAGCGAGCTCGAGACGGATTACAATGCCGCCCGCAACGAGGAGAACCGCCTGAACTCTCAATTGGCCGCCAAAAAGCAGGAAATCGCCGTGGCGAACGAGAAGCTTCTTGCCCTGGAGAAATCCAAGGACAGGCTGGAAAGAGAGAGAGCCGAATCGAAGGGGTCGCTTGAAACACTGGCGCGGAACCTGGATAAATCAAAAGAAAACCTGGCGGAGCTGAAGAAAACCGAGGAAAAATCGGAGGCAGAATACGCGCGGCTGAAATCAGAACGGGACGAGGCGCTGAAGGTAGTGCAGTCATTGCGCGAAAAGGCGGGCAAGGCCAACGAGGAATCCCTGAACATACAGAGCCGCATTAATTCCATCACGTCGTCGCTGAAGCGCAACGTTGAGAAGAAAAGCTCGCTGGAAAGAAAATTGAACCTGGCCGCCGAGGAAAAGATAAAACTTGCCCGGCAGCTTGAAGATCTGGAAGATGATGTGCAGACGCTCGAGGGCAAGGCAGCAGACCTGGAAGAAGATCTGGCCGATGCCGAGAAAGAGCTGAAACTCGGGCAGGAAAAAAAGCAGCTGCTGCAGGCAAAAGGCGATGAGCTGCGGCAGCAGATCAACGATAAGAAGAACATGCTCGGCTCGAAGAAGGCCTCGCTTGACTTTCTGCACAGCCTCGTGGACACGAACGAGAGTGCCCGGTACCTCGTTAATACCCGGGATTGGGGATACGAGAAAGAGCGCATAGTCCTTGCGGAAGCCGTCGGAGCTGACGAGCAGTTCAGGGTGGCGGTGGAGGCAGCCCTTGGCGACGCCGCCCACTACTTCGTGGTTGACAAGAAGGAAGACGCCTTCGGGGCGTTTGATGCACTATCGAAGAACAAGAAAGGAAAAGCAACATTCCTATGCCGCGAATTGCTTCCCACCGTGGCTGAACCCGCACCTATAGAAAAAAGCGAGAGGGTGTTCGGCCTGCTAAGCGAGATCGTGAGGGTGGATGACGGCCTGAGGAACGCGCTCAGGGCAATCCTGGGGCGCACGGCTGCCACTGCCGACATGGACACGGGCATAATGCTGGTGCGCGGCGGCCTTGCCGATGCAGCCGTGACGCTTTCCGGCGAGATAATCACCGGTTCGGGGATAATCCGCGGCGGGGCGACGCTTCAGAAGGAAGGCCTCAGGGTTGGCAAGAAGGAAAGAATTGACAACCTGAAGAAAGAAATAAAAGGCCTGAACGATGAAATAGCGGGAATGGAAAAGGAAATCGCCGACCTGCGCGAAGAATACAAGCTGATTGACATCAACAGGCTGACGGAGGACGTGAGGGCCGCTGAGCGAGGCAAGAAGGAAAATGCCGAGAAGACATCGAGCCTGCGTCTGAAACGCCAGCAGATCGAGCAGAACCTTGAGCTCGTGGAAGAAAACTCGATACGCTATGCCGAGGAGCTTGGCGAATTCACAAGCGAAGAAAGCGATTTCAAGGCAGAGATAGACGAGCTGACAACGGGGCTGAACACGGCGAAGGCCGCGTATCATACAGTGCTCGAGGAGCTGAAGCAGGCCGAGGAAGCGCACCGGGACCGCGAGGGCAAGGCCCGTCGCTCCGAGATGAACTCGGTACGCGCGAAATCCGAGATAAAGGCACTGGAGGGAGAGATCGCCGGGCTTGAGAACCGCCGGAAAGAAATTGAAAGGCGTAGCCTGACGATCGATAAGGATATTGCCGAGTGCGAGAGCGATCTGATACTTCTTGGCGAGAAGATGATCTCGGGAGAATCCGAGCTGCAGACCCTCGGCGAGAGCATCGAGGACGCCGGGCACAAGACGACGTTCCTTGCGGAAAGGAAGAAAGTGATTGCCGGACAGATCGAGCAGGTTTCGGACGAGATAAACAGGAAACGAAAACAGTACGACGGCTTCAAGGAGCAGATCCACCTGAAAGAGCTGGACGCGGGGTCGCTCGGTGCAAACATAAATAACATTTCGGAGCGCTATCTCGAGGCATTCGAGAAAGCAATTGAAACCGTGGAGTTCGAGCCCAAACCTGATTTTTCCATTGGCGAGGGCAAAAAACAGCTGGCGGACGTGAAGGGGCGGCTGGCACAGCTGGGGAACGTGAACTTCATGGCCCTCGAGGAGTACGACACTCAAAGCGAGCGCCTGGAGTTCTACGAGAAGCAGATGAATGACCTCACGGAGTCCGAGCGGCTGCTTGAAGAGACAATCTCCGAGATAAACCAGACGGCCGAGAAGAAATTCCTCGACACGTTCGAGCAGATAAGGGAGAATTACAAGCTGCTTTTCACGAAGCTCTTCGGCCCCGAGGGTTATGCCGAGCTTAGGATGACAGATGGCAACCCGCTTGAGGCAGATATAGAAGTGATGGCAAAACCGCCGTTCAAGAAACCGCACTCGATCGATATGCTTTCGGGCGGCGAGAAGACACTGACGGCCATAGCACTTCTTTTTGCAATCTATCTTGTCAAGCCAAGCCCGTTCTGCATACTTGACGAGGTGGATGCGCCTCTTGACGATTCGAATATCGACAAGTTCGTGAATATGATCAGGGAGTTCAGCGTGCAGACGCAATTCCTTATCGTGACGCACAACAAGCAGACCATGGAGGCCGCGGACACGCTTTACGGCGTTACCATGGAAGAGGACGGCATTTCGAAAGTGGTATCCGTCAGGATAAATCAGGGGAAAGAGTAAAATTGTTTCGAAATGTTCGAAAAAAATGATAAATTCACGAGGATTACGAAAGTACTTGTTATCTTAGGAGTTAATTTATGAAGTTGTTCAGATATTTACTGCTTTCAGCCGTTTTGTGCGTTTGCTTTTCAGCGGGCAGCCTTGCCCAGGATGAATCAAAATTCGAGGAAAAATCTTCTCCACAGCTTAAGTACTTTAAAGAAAAATATGAAGAGACTTTCAAGACAAGCTTTGAAGAGACATGGAAGGCGGTGCTGAAATCGATCGAGGAAAACAATTGCCAGGTGATCAAAAAAACAACAAAGCAGGGAGACGGCAACCTGCTCAAGGGCGTGGCCCACTCGGATTTCGGTGTGTTCGCGACGGGCAGTTATTCCTACGACTCGTTAAATACCTATGTTTATCCCAAAAAAATGCCCTTCATCCGCGGCGGAGACTGGATCAATGCCAGGGTGCAGTACAAGATATTCGTGAAGGAACTGAAGGACGGCGGAACGTCGGTTGAAGTGACAGCAGAGCTTAGCGGCATGGAAAGATACGTGACGGGTGAAGTGCACTTCATGCAGTCGAACGGATACTTCGAGACCGGCATGATGAACAGGATCAAGAGCAAACTCGTCAAGCCGTGACGTCATATTGATAACATTATATATATAGCAGTGTATATAGCAAGCCGGCCTATGCCGGCTTTAATATTTTGTGAGTGCGCGGGCCCTGCCCCCCAAGCGTGGAGAAAACGAGAAAGCCGGGCCCCCGCTATAGAGCATGTAACTCACCGCGCTCGGGAGAATCCGTGACGGAGAAGTTCACCTGGCAGCCGGCTGTGAAGCGAGGCAACACCCGC
>CAZIHB010000214.1:0-4806 GCA_964538535.1 uncultured Hyphomicrobiales bacterium
ATGATCCGGGAAAAAATCAAGCTGTTCGCACACAAAGCAAAAGAAAAAGGTATCAAAATTATATTCGAATCAAGCTCCGACGATCTGATAATATACTCTGATATCAACAAAATCGGGCAAATTGTTGACAATCTGATCTCGAATGCCGTTAAGTTCACTAATTTGAACACAAACGTACGTATCTTGAGCAAAGTTTCCTTTGATATTGATAAAAACATGCAATATCTCAGCATCTCCGTCAAAGATGAGGGCCCTGGGGTTAAAGAGGAGGAAATGTCACTTCTATTCACCAAATTTTCGAAGCTCTCTGCCCGGCCGACAGCTGATGAAAGCTCGACAGGGCTTGGCCTGTCGATTGTCAGGCAAATATCTGAGTTGCTCGGCGCAAGGGTCAGATGCGAAAGTGAATACGGACATGGTGCTAATTTTATTTTCGAGTTGCCAATCTCTTAATTTTCTAAAATTTTTTTCCTTTCCATTCGACTAATCAGTAGCGTGTTTTTTCCAGACTCCGAGAATAGAATATGAGCAGAAAGATTAATGTACTCATTGCTGATGACCATTCACTCTTTGCAGTTCTTGTTTCAAAGCTGGTGCGCACTAACGAGGACATTAACGTTGTGGGCATTGCCTGCGACGGCAAAAGCACTCTTAAACTGGCAGAGGAGAGCCATGTTGACGTCATTTTGCTCGATTTGGACATGCCGGGAATGAATGGTATCGATCTAATGCCTTCTCTCATCGAGCTGAAGCCGAACATGAAAATTATCATTGTCTCGAGCCACACCGAACCCTGGATCATCCAAAAATCCATTAAGTCAGGTGCAAGTGGCTACCTGACTAAATCTGCCGGGAGTGAAGAACTGCTGGAGGCAATTATTTCCGTGAATAAGGGCGGCATCTATTTCAGCCGTGAAACCAAGGATTGCTACATGGGCGGGCTTTACAAAACTAAAGACCAGCCCGACAATTCAGATAGTCTCGGAAGGCCTGTTACCAATCGGGAGAAGCAAATCATCCAATTGATTGCTCAGGAAATGTCCACAAAAGAAATTGCCGACAAGCTTTGTATCAGCAGCCGTACCGTGGAGACTCACCGCAAAAATATCCTTGAAAAACTTGGCGCGAAAAATACTGTCGGGCTTATCAAAACCGCGATACAATACAATATCATCGACACTTCACAGCTTTAGCCAGACGCTCAGGATTAAGAATGCCACCATAAAAAAAGGGAGACTCGAAGCCTCCCTTTTATTTTTCATTACCATTGTTCGAGTGCTTATTTATATTCTTTGATCGGGAGCTCTCCGTTCAGAGCATAGAACGCGCCTTCAACCAAAGCCTGCATTTCGTCCTCTCCGGGATAAACAACCACCGGAGCGATAAATTGCACTTTATTCTTGATATATTCGCACAATGTCTTTGAATGGGCAATGCCACCGGTAATAATGATTGCATCGACCTTTCCGTCGAGCACGACGGCCGAAGAACCGATTTCCTTTGCTACCTGATACCCCATGGCATAAAAGACTTCCTGGGCTTCTTTGTCTCCTTTTTCTGCCCTGATTTCCACCTGATAGGCATCATTAGTGCCAAGATATGCCACGAAGCCGCCTTTTCCGGTGATCATCTTCTTTACTTCATCAAGTTCGTACTTGCCGCTATAGCACAATTTTGCAAGCTGCCATGCCGGCACTGTGCCGGTGCGCTCGGGTGAAAACGGGCCATCACCGTCAAGGGCATTGTTGACGTCGATAACCTGACCTTTTGAGTGAGCCCCGACCGAAATTCCGCCGCCAAGATGAGCTACAATCAAGTTCAGTTCTTCATATTTTTTCATGTTTTCGCGGGCATACCTGCGGGCAACTGCTTTCTGATTCAAAGCATGGAATATGCAGATCCTCGGAAGATCCGGATGCCCGGAGTACGTTGCGATCTGCTCCCTTTCATCAACGACAACAGGATCGACAATGAAGGCTTCAACGCCCTTGCCTGCTTTGTTTGCAATCTCGGAAGCAAGTATGCCGCCAATATTCGAGGCGTGTTCGCCCTGCAGCCCGTTTTTCAGATCTTCGATCATCAGCTCGTTAACCCTGTAAACGCCTCCGGTAATCGGCTTCAGCAGCCCTCCCCTGCCAACCACGGCATTCAGCTCAGTAACGTTGATATTCTCGCTTTTGAGAGCTTCAAGAATTATTTCTTCCCTGAAGTCATATTGCTCGATCACTGATTTATATTTAGCAAGTTCATCGACGCTGTGGCGGAGTGTTTTCGTGAATACCGGTGTCAAATCTTCATAGACTGCAATTTTTGTTGAAGTTGAACCCGGATTGATAGAAAGAATTTTCATTTGATCTCCCGTTTAATATGATGCTGCTAATGCAATTGATGATAATTTGCTTCTGTCGGAGTCAGCCCTCGAAGTGAGCACTATCGGCGCCGCCGCACCAAGAATAATTGCCGCTACGGATGAATGGCCGAAATAGGTCAGGCTCTTGTAGAGCACGTTGCCCGCTTCTATTGCAGGGACAAACAGTAGGTCGGCATCTCCGGCAACTTCACTTTCGATACCCTTGTGATGTGCCGCTTCCTTCGAGATAGCGTTATCAAGCGCCAAGGGGCCGTCTATAATGCAGCCTTTGATCTGGTTCCTGCGGTTCATCTGTACCAGCATAGCTGCGTGTATCGTGGCTTCCATCTTGATGTTCACGTTCTCGACTGCCGCAAGCGCCGCAATTTTGGGGCAATCAACGCCAAGCCTGTGATAAAGGTCAACCGCGTTCTGCAATATCGACACTTTCTCGCTGAAATCAGGAGCAATGTTCTGCGCCGCGTCTGTGATACCAATAAGCTTGTGGTAGGCAGGCGGATCAAAGAAGCCTATGTGGCTGAGCATCTGGCCTTTTCTCAAACCATTCTCCTTTGAAAGAACTGCTTTGAGAAAATCGGCTGTGCCGACAAGTCCTTTCATAATAACCTGGGCCCGCCCCTCCTTGACCAATTTTACAGCTTTTACTGCTGATACTGATGGATTCAGCTCTTCTTCAATTTCTATTCCGGAAATATCAATGCCCAGTCTGTCTGCAATACTTTTTATGCCCGTGGGATCGCCCACAAGAATGGGATCGACTATCCCTTCTTTCCTCGCGTTCGTCACTGCCAATAATACAGGTTCGTCCTCTGCCGCTGCCACTGCAATTTTGCGCCTTGGTTTGCTTCTTGCTATCTCAATAAATGAATCAAGCGATTTCAGTTCCATTTTTACCACCTTAAAACCATCTCTGTTCAGGTTTTTAAATTATTATTTTTACACCAGTTCAAATCTAATTTCATTTCTGAAATTTCTAAAACTATAAAAATAAACCCCTTCTTATGAATATTCAAATGGAATTTTTCAATACTTGATTTTGATTTGCCGCCTCAATTTTCCGCCTTTTTATGATTTCATTGTTTTATCTCTTTTTAAAATTTCATAACTTAGCAGCTTGATGTATTATTCTGACGGATATTATGGCTGACAATAAAAATACCCTGTTTCAAAGGCTGCTCAGCGAAAAAAAAACGGCCCCCGAGCGTGAGGAAGTCATGCTCAGGTATTCAATCAAGCTTAGAATACCAATTCTTATTGCCACTATTCTCGCCTGCACTTTCTTCTTCACCATGCACTTCAGCCAGAAGCTTTACGAAACTCCCGATTTCACTATCGTGCCGGGATATATATGGCAGGGGCAGACTCTGAAAGCTGAATTTTCCTTCCCTGTTTACAAGCAGTATGATAAATTTCTGGAAGAAAAGGGCAAGGCACGCGAGAAGGTCATTCCCTACTTCACTATCGATAAATCCGTCGAGGAAGAAGCTTACCGCAAAGTTGACATCATTATCGAAGCCCTGAACTTTACGAGCAAGGGCGCCGAGAGCTCCGATCTGAACATCAGCGGTAAAGCTCTCGCTCAATTCACACAATTGCCCGCTGGATTGAAAATCAAGGAAATTGAAAAGCTCGACATCAAGCTGAAAGCTTTCCTCGCGGAAATTTTCGATTACGGCTTTGTTGACTATTCGCTCGATAAAATCGGGAAACCTGTTATCACTGTCTATATGCCGCCCAACCGCGAGGTCGTGCTGAAGAAGATCAGCCTGACTGATAAAAGCTCGTTCAACGAGAAGGTGTCTCGTTTCGTCACTGCCAACTTTCCTTCCAATCTGCAAACATTCGCTTTCGAGATCATTTCGAAGTTCAACACTCCCAACCTGTTTTACAATGACGAGCTTACTGAGCAGAACAGGGAGCTCCTCGAGAAATCCGTTCCCCAGACCATCGGGATTGTGCGCAAGGGCGAAACTATCATAGAGAAGGGCGACAAGGTTACGCCCGAGCATATAGCAAAGATACACTCCTACCAAAGCTCAATGGTGATGAGGAGCGACAACTACTATTCCTGGGCTTACTATGTCGGCAGCTTCGGCCACTCCGCGATTCTTTACCTGATCCTGCTGCTTTACCTTTACTTCATTCGTAAACGGATTTTTTACGACAATTTCCAGCTCGGCCTGCTTTCATTCATCATGGTGATGGTGTCTTTCCTGTCGTGGGCTTCCATTCAGATCCCAAGCGCCATGCCGCTGGAGTATCTTGTTTTTATTCCTGCACTATCGATGCTGATAGCGATTGTGTTTGATTCGCGCACCGCGTTTTATTCCACGGTCACGATGTCCCTGCTTTTGGCCGGCATCAGGGGAAACGACTATACAACAGGCACAGCCATGATGTTCGCCGGAATTTTGGCTTCATATACTGTTCGGGAT
>CAZIHB010000215.1:0-4790 GCA_964538535.1 uncultured Hyphomicrobiales bacterium
CAGGTGTACTCGATTAACAAAATCGGGGATAGAATAATGGCTAAATGTTTAGATTTTGATTCACGACGGGAAAATTTTTACCTGATCACTCCCCTCGACACAAACTATGTCGGCGTGAAAGAAAGCGAGGCCGAAATCGCCGGCAGCTACTTCTATTCCTTCCCGCCATATCCAATTCCGGCGCGGCAGCGCGTGAGCACCGAGATATACTGGGACATGAGCCTCGGCATAGAAAGCGCGGAGATTGAAGTATTCAACATCTACGGGGAGAAAGTATCCGGCAGGGACAGAATCACAATCGACAAGAAAAACCGGTACAGCGGCATACTCACCTGGGACTGCTCGGGCGTGGAGAGCGGCGTCTATCTGATCCGCGTCAAATACGGCACAGCCACGAGAACGGTGCAGGTGATAGTGGGGAGGTAGCGAAAAAGCGATGAGCGAATAAAAAAGGCTGACGGGGTGGTGCTTTGTGCCACCCCGCCGCTATAACAAAAAATTCAGGGCCGCACTATCTCGTACTCCCAGGTGACGTCGCAGCCCGCTGCCCTGAACATGGCCGAAACAGAGCAGTACGTGCCCTGCGAGAGGGCAAGCGCGCGTTCCATATCCTCCGGCACTGCATCCGGGCTGACGAGTTTATACTTTATGTGGGCAGCAGTGAAGACCCTCGGGTGCATTTCTCCACGGTCGCCCTGTATATTTATCTCCAGATCGATGACCTGCTTTCTCTTTTTTCTTATGATAGAGACGATATCCATCCCCGAGCAGGCACCGAGAGCTTTCAGCATGATCTCCATCGGCGTGGATGCCGTGTCTTCCCCGCCGACAACGGGATGAGTATCGAAATAGGTGGGCTCGCCGACAGGCCCCACACCTTTAAACCTCATTTTTCCTTCAAGATTCAGCGTTACGTTCATATTATCATCCAACAAGTGCCAAAAATTGTCAACAAACTGCTGTCAAAATAACAATAGTATTCTGTATGGAACATTAATCTTCTCTCGCTGTGCTTAAAACCTTTCTCACAGTCTCAAGCAAATCCCTTCTGTGCACGGGTTTCATCAGGAAAGCCTGCACGGGGAAATCCTGATAATTCTCCGTGCTGATTTGCTCCGAAAAGCCCGAACATATTATAATAGGTACTTTCCTGCCGGATTTTTGAATTTCCCTTGCAAGGTCGATACCCGAAAATTCCGGCATTACCTGATCGAGCAAAGCGCAATCGAAGCTTTCCGGAAAGTTTCTGATAAGCTCCATCGCTGCCTTGCTGCTGCTGAAGCAAAGCACCTCGTATCCGGCTATCGACAGGATTTCCTTGTTGTTCTCTGCTATAATCACCTCGTCATCCACAAGCAGTATCCGCTCGTGTCCGCCGCCGGGCTCGGCGTGCTGTTCTTCCGGGGCGGCTTCTTCCTTGCCGTGGTAGGGGAAGTAGATGTGGAAAGAAGTGCCCACGCCTTCCTCGGTATATAATGAAATATCGCCATCGTGCGAGGCAATAATGCCGTGCACCACTGAAAGGCCGAGGCCTGTGCCCTCGCCGACCCCGCGGGTAGTGAAGAAGGGGTCGAAAATTTTGTGTCTGATATCGGGGCTTATGCCCGGGCCGTCGTCGCAGACTACGAGGCGCACGTAAGTGCCTGCCTGCAGATTATGTGTGCGGCTTTGCGAGTCGGTCAGGGAAATTATCTCGGAAGTAATCTCAATTCTTGACCCTTTGACCTTAAGTGCCTGTATGGAGTTTGTGCAGAGATTCATCAGCACCTGATGTATCTGTGTGCTGTCGGCGAAAATCATCTGAGGTTCCGGTTTGGGAGTGAATTGCAGCGTGATTGAAGGCCCGATGGTTTCCCGAAGCAGGTTAACCACTTCTTTGATAATCGTGTTGAGATCGACAGGTGATTTTTCCTGCTCCTTCATCCTGCTGAAAGTAAGTATCTGCCTTGTCAGATTTTTGGCCCTGTCGGATGCCTTAAGAATTTTTTTCAGCTGCGCTTCAAGTATATTTTCTTTGTCTATAAGCATTCCGATTTCCGCGCTCGAGATGATGGCAGTCAGCAGGTTGTTGAAATCATGAGCAATGCCGCCTGCCAGCAGGCCGATAGCCTCCATTTTCTGAGACTGCCTGATCCGCTCCTCAATTTTTTTCCGCTCGCTTATATCGTTCAGCAGGTGCACAACCCCTTTCACGTTGCCGTCGTTGTCGTAAAGCGGGAAAAGAAGCGCGTCGAACCATACTGGTGCACCGTTGTTCCTGAGCGTGGAGAACTCAAACCGACACGATTTTCCATTCAGAACTTTCTGCAGCTCTATTCGGATTCTCTTCTGTATCGATTCGTTCTCGTATATTCTGACGGGCTTCGATTTTGCCAGATTTTTCCTGTAGCCGGTGAAGTCGGTGTAGGCTTTGTTGGTGTAGTCGATAACAAGCTCGTTGTCGGTGATGATGATAATGCTCGTGCTCTGCTCCACCACCGATGCCAGCTTCTTCAATTCAATTTCAGCGATTTTCAGCTTGCTGATGTCCTGCACGATACCAATGAACCTGAGCCTGCCGTCGTCGCTGCCGTTATAGAAATCCCCGGCGTCCATGACCCACTTGTAGGAGCCGTCGGAAAGCCTGACGCGATATTCCGAGTAATAGTAGCTCTTATGTTTTACTGCCGTGCAGATATCGTTGGATACCCTGTCGTGATCGGCAGGATGGACTCTTCTGAGAAAAATTTCGTAATTATCTATCGGCTCAATAACCGGCATTTCAAACATGGCATCAATCTCCGGAAACCAATCAAGCTTTCCGGATTGAGGGTCCATTTCCCATCCGCAGAACTTTGAGCTGTGCTGCGCCATGCGGTATTTTTCGTTCGAGAGCCTGAGGTCTTCCATGACGGATTGAAGCTGAGCCGTCATGACGTTGAAGGACTGCGACAGCACTCCCACTTCGTCGTTGGTCTCCACGTTGGCAGTAACGCCCGTTTCGCCCGTGGCAATCCTTTGAGAGAGCTCGGTGAGCTTTTCAATCGGCTTGGTGATCCTGTTCGAGAGCCGTATTATCATCAGAATTCCGATCAGCATCGCCATCAGGCCAAGTCCGGCCAGAGAAACGGTAACGATCTCTGCCTCGGAGGTAATAATATCAAATGGGATTACAACGCCGAAACTCCACGGTGTGGTTGTGTGCCCAAAGAAAACAGGGCTGTAGTGCTGATAGGAATTTTTCCCGGTGGTAAGTGAAATTTTTTCCACGTGAAATTCCTGTCCCGTTCGGATGCAGTTTTTAATATAATCGGCCATTTCGGGGCTGAAATAGGGCTGTTCCCAGAGGATTTTACCGAGTAGGTTTGTTTTGGTCTGCGCCACGCGCACACCGTTATTGGCAACAAAAAGTGCGTGGCCCGTGCCGTATGGCTTTATGGATTTGATTACCGGAAGCAGCATTGAGAGGTTCAGCTCGATGCCGGTCACGCCGATGAACCTGCCATCGTCAATTATCGGCACAATAATGGTTGTCCCGGCAACCTCCTTTTGGGGTGTGTCTTCGTTGTGCAAGGGCGGATTTAATATCTGCTCGCATTTAGTGTCCCGTAGAAGGCCGTATGCCAGTCTCGTCGTGTCGGCGTCGGGCAGTGTGCGCACCGTGACTCCATCAGGCCCGGCCTTGTATTCCCTTATGAAACGCCCGCTGATCCTTGACTCACCCGACCCTGAAGTGAACAGTCTGTCGCGGCCGTCGAGCACGTTCGGTTCCCAGATGGTAATTACCGAATTGAACTCGGGATGCCCCGCGATAAAATCCTCGTACATCTTGTCAATGTCGTTCCTTCTATCCATGGCGGGCATGTCGCGATAGTTCGAAAGCACGAGCGCGAGCGTCCTTATTGCTTCAAAATGTGAATCAAAACGCCCCTTGAGCATGTTGGCATACTGCCTGGAGATGATTCCGGCCTCGTTCTGGGCGCTTTTCGTCAGCTTGTCCGTCGTGTACACCCAGATGAAAAATATTATGGCCGCAAGGGCCGCGAGATAAACCGGAATAACTCCGATCAGCAATTTCTTTTTTATCGTGACGTGCTTGCCCATTCGACCCATTTTTTTTCTTTATAATATTCCTGCCCGCATCCTGCTCTCAACTAATTCTTATCGCGGCTCTTCGAAAAATTAGACAGTGCTAAAACATGAAAAATTCAATTTTATCCTATATTCAAATAGCATCAAGCAAACTAATAAATTCATGTGCTAAAAATAATAATTATCGGGGGAAAAACAAGGAAATAAATAGAAAATTGCAAGGGAAAATTTCTGTCGGCGGCACGCGGATTTGAAGTAATTTAGCGGTGGTTATAAGATAAATAGTTATGATCAGAAGCAGGGGATAACTTAGGGCGTGAAGGAAATATCAGTGTTTACAGTCGATCTCGAGGATTGGTACTCTCCTGCCACGGTCCATTTCGGCCCTGGTTTCGATGGGGCTTCGCTCGAGTGCAGGGTTGAAATCGGCACCGGAAAAATACTTGATCTACTCGAAAAAAAAGGCATCCGGGCAACATTTTTCGTCCTTGCATCGGTGGCGGAGAGGGTGCCGGGGCTGATCCGCGAGGTTCGGGGCCGGGGCCATGATATAGCAAGCCACGGGTACGGGCATAAAATGCTGACCGGCATGACGCCGGGCGAATTCCGCGACGACACCGCGCGCTCGATCGATGTTATTTCAGGTATCACTGGAGAAAAAGTTCGGGGGTACCGTGCACCTTCATTCACTATAACAGCCGAAACCCTCTGGGCGTTTG
>CAZIHB010000216.1:0-4760 GCA_964538535.1 uncultured Hyphomicrobiales bacterium
TCCTTCGTGATTACTCGGGCTCGATGCAGGGCCGCCCGACGGAATCAATAGTAAGCCAGCACCTGTTCATCTACAGCTGGCTGATGTATCAGTATCAGAACAACGTCAGCACGCGGTTCATCGTTCATGACAACACGGCCAAAGAGGTGCCCGATTTCTATACCTACCATAATTCCGCCGTGGCAGGCGGCACGAACGTTTACCCGGCCTTCGAACTTGTCAATAAAATAGTAGCCGAAGAGCAGCTGGCAAGGGAAAACAACATTTACGTCTTCCACGGAACTGACGGTGACGATTGGAACGAGGACGGCAGGCAGACCATCGCGGCAGTCAGGGAAATGATGTCGTATGCCAACCGCATCGGCATCACAGTGGCAAAGAATTCCTGGGGCTCCGCGCTCAGCCTGACAACTGTCGAAAGATACTTCATGGGGTCGGGATTGCTCACAGGCAGGCCTGACCTGCTCAGGCTCGATTCGTTCAGGGCTGATGACGCCGATGAAGACAGGCTTATTGACGGCATTAAAAAATTGATCAGCTAAACATTTGCACCGGGCTTCAATTATGGAACTTATAGATCAAAGAACAAAAAAGATAATGGAAGAGTGCAAGGAAAGATCCCGCAAGGCTGGCCTTTCCTTCGACAACGAGTCGCTGGAATATATCGTCACGAACCGGGACCTGACCGACCTTTCGCCAAAAGTCATGATTCCCACCCTCTACGATTACTGGGTGAACGACGTTGAAGTGCTGAAGGGAAGGGGAGTTTACAAGCTTTATCCCGGCAACCCTTACGAGACCGTCATTAACTCGCGCCCTGCCATATCCTACTATAACGATAATAATCCGGATTGGCTGAATATCATGATATTCTACCACGTGCTGGGGCATATCGATTTTTTCCAGAATAATATATTCTTCGAGCACACCTGGAGGGACGATTTCGTGGGGCAGGCACTGGCCGATAAGAGGCTGCTGGCCACATACCGCAGCACTCACGGCAGGTTCGTGGATTATGCCATCGAGTTCAGCAGAAACATCGACAATCTTGTCGGATACTTCGATGCCTTGCCGCGCGACCATTTTCGGGACAAAATGAAAGTCTCGCCCAGGGTGGATTATTATTTCGACATCTTCCTTCAGAATATCTGCAAGGTGCCGGAACACGTGCTATTCAACGAGATCGAGCGCTATAACAACCTGATCGGCGATCAGGGCGTCGTGGGCGAATCTGCTTTCTTCGCCGACGTGAAGAACAAGTATCCGGAGTTTCAATCATCCTTCGATAAGTATTCGGGGGAATCTCACGTGTTCCACGAACCGGACGTCATGGAATTCATCCGCGATCACGCCCCTTTCCTTATGAAGACCGAGAACAACTGGATAAAGTCCGTTATGACAATCGTGCGCAACACGGCGCTTTATTTCTCGCCCCAGATCAGAACCAAGATAATCAACGAGGGCTGGGCCAGCTACTGGCACGACTCTTTGTTCTGCGTGGATGAACGCATCTCGGGGCACGAGATTAACTATGCCGTGATTAATGCCGGCGTGACTTCCATCAGCCGCGTGGGGCTCAATCCCTACGCCATCGGGCTCAGGCTGATACAATACGTGGAAGAGCTCGCTGAGAAGGGCAGGCTCGGGTGGAGATACCAGAAGCTGCTTGGCAGCGAGGAAAGAACGGACTACAATGAAAAAACCGGGAAAGGCAGGAAGGCCATATTCGAGCTGAGAAGGAATTTCACTGATTTCATGCTTATCAACACATTCGTCGATCAGGAATTTGTCGATAAGCACGACCTTTTCGTCGTCGGCAAGAGAATCAACAAGGAGAGGGGCACGGTGGAATACTACGTCAAATCCAGAAGCGCGGCGGACTACAAGAAAATGCTTATCGATTCGCTTTACCACCCGCCGAAGGTGACTGTGAATTACGAAAAAACAAACGACTCGAACATCTATCTCGTCCATCATTTCGAAGGGAAGCAATTATACAAGGATTTCGTGCCCGATACTTTGCTCGGGGTCAGCAAGCTGTGGGGCGGCGAGGCACAGCTTGAAACTACTGAAATAGTGAAGAAGAACGTGCCCGAGGGGCAGCCGGCCGCTTTCGAATACAGAAGAGTGCTTTACTCGTTCAAGGACAATAAAGTTAGTAAAATTAACCTGTAGATGGCTATGGCAAATGGAAATATGAATAATGAGGGGAACAGTTCAGGCCCGGGGCAAGAAACCAAAAAGCTCGAGGTGCTGAGGAACCTTAGCAATTATATGAAGGAAACCGAACGGCGCCAGCCGATCACCTTCAGCGAGTTCCTTAATATTGCAGCCGCGCAGCCTCAAATCGTGTTCAGGGACGTCTTCCAGCTTTTCCATGACATGATCCACCACTATGTCCCGGATGCTGTTGACGACTACCGCACATCCGATGAATCGGTCGGATTCATCAATTACAACACGTCCAACCTCTTCCAGACTGAATGCGACAACCCGTTCTTCGCCGACAGGCTGTTCGCGAACCGAATCATGGCCCTGGCGGAAGCCTTCCGCAAAGGCACGCAGAATAACTACATCTACCTTTTCGAGGGGCCTCCGGGCAGCGGCAAAAGCACTTTCCTCAACAATCTGCTCTTCAAGCTCGAGGAATACTCCAAGACGCCGGCCGGTGCCACCTACAAGGTATATTGGAAACTCGACGTGGAGGCATTGGGCGGATTCCGGGGTATTGAATTCAAATCGCACGGCTTTATGGGCAATAACAACTCCATGACCGACAGCGGGAACGACGATGAAACCTATCAGTCAAGCCAGCAGATGCACTATCCGGAGCGCTTCCTGGAATTTTCGTGCCCCAACCACGACCACCCGGTGCTGATGATACCGAAAAACTACAGGAAGAGTTTCCTCGACGACCTGATTCCCGATCTCGAGTTCAAAGAGATGCTCTTCAATAACAAAGAGTACGAGTGGGTGATGAAAGATGTGCCCTGCCATATATGCAGTTCCATATTTAAATCCCTGCTCAACAGGGTGAAGGATCCGATTGACGTGTTCAACATGATCAACGTCCGCCGCAACTACTATAACAGGCAGTTTGGAGAGGGCATCAGCATTTTCAATCCCGGCGACGCGTTGTTCACGAAAACGATCCGTAATAACTCGCTCGAATCGATGATCAACGATCTGCTCCGCGATGACGACGTAAGATTCTCAACCTCGTACCTTACAAAAACCAACAACGGCGTGCTGGCACTGATGGACATCAAGGAATATAACGTCGAGAGGCTCCGAACTTACCACGGTATAATCAGCGACGGAGTGCACAAGGTTGACCTTACGGAAGAGTATATTAAAACACTCTTTGTCGGGCTTGTCAACCCCGAGGACAAGATTCACTACGAGAAGGTGAAGTCATTCCAGGACAGGATAATCACTTTCAATATCCCCTACGTGCTCGATTTTCACACCGAGGTTGCAATCTATAAGAGCAATTTCGGAGAATCAATCTGGAAAAGCTTCCTGCCGAGAGTGCTCGATAACTTTGCCAAGATTATCATATCCAGCAGGCTGGAGACTGAATCGCCGGCTATAAAAAGGTGGCTGGAAGACCAAGCCAAATACAGCAAATACCTCGACAAAAACTTTCTACTGCTCAAGATGGATATTTACACCGGCAAAGTGCCGACATGGCTTTCGGACAACGATGTGCGCCGTTTCGACAAGCTGACGCGCAGGTCCGTGCTGGCAGAATCGGAGAAAGAAGGCAACAAGGGATTTTCGGGCAGGCAGTCGCTGAATATTTTCAACCAGTTCTTCGCGATTTACGGTGGGAAAGAAAATTTGATCACGATGGAGAACGTGCGAAAGTTTTTCACCGACTCCGCCGCATTCATGAAGTTCATCCCCGAAGGGTTTATCGATTCACTCGTGGATCTCTATGATTACAACGTGCTTCAGGAAGTTAAGGAATCCATTTATCATTATCACAACGAGCAAATCTCGCGCGACATACAGAACTACCTCTTTGCCATCAACTTCGAGCCCGGGGAAACCAAAAAATGCCCTTACACGGGCGATTGGGTGGAAATCTCGGAGGACTACTTCAGGAACTTCGAGACGCTCTTCCTCGGCCCCAAAACCGGGCAGGCGGAAAGGAAAAATTTCCGCGAGGATGCACGAATGGAATACGTCACGAGGACTCTTGCCCACGACATACAGGTGGAGGAAAAACAACTGACGGAATCCGATCAATATATCAACCTGTTCGGCAAATTCACCAGAATACTGAAAGAAAACGCCCTTACGCCTTATATTGAAAACGATAATTTCCGGCGAGCCATAAACGATTACGGCACCGAATCCTTTGCCGCATACGATTACCGCATGAAACGCGACATTGAACTTCTTATCGGCGGGCTTGCAAGAAAATTCCGCTACACACAGAACGGGGCAAAGGAAGTTGCACTCTATGTTATCGACAAGAAACTACACGCGAAGTATAAATAAGAATAATCATCCTAAAGAAAAAAAGAGGCAGGTGCTTACCTGTCTCTTTTTTTTTTGCAAACAGAGTGATGGCGGTGTTTTTACTTTAGTATGATATACACTCCGCCGAGAATAACCAGCACTCCGCACACTTGTTTCAGCCGAACCATGGCCTTCGAACCTTCCGTCCAATTCAAATACTGCTGCACGCGGTTAGTCAGCAGGCCGGCAAGCACGATCACCAGGCAATGGCCAATTGCAAAAGCCGTAAG
>CAZIHB010000217.1:0-4760 GCA_964538535.1 uncultured Hyphomicrobiales bacterium
AGCCCCGGCGAATGCGCACATTGCGAAAAACGCAATTAATAGAACAAATAACTTTTTCATAAAAAAAACCTCCAAAAAAGAATAAAATTGTTATAAATATTATTTTTCAGGCTCGTAATCGTTCAGGATCGAGATCAGGCAGTAACGATCCAGATACGAGCCGCCGTGGTGCACCGTTGTTATCGCGTCGATAATTAACTCCAGGTCCACCTGCTTCGTCAAATAGCCGGCCGCCCCGGCATTCAACGATTTCTTGATCACCCAGGCCTCCGTGTGCCCGGATAGTATCAGCACCTTCACGTCGGGCTTCACGCTGAAGATCCTGTCCATGGCGGTGATGCCATCCACGTAGGGCATCGTGATGTCCAAAAGAATGACATCCGGGTCCATAGTCTCCGCCATTCGTATCACTTCATTCCCGTCGCGCGCTATCCCGACCACCTCGATTTTGCCGGAGCGGGACAAAACCCTGTTGAGCAGTTTCGCAGTAATGGCATGGTCCTCTGCAATGAGAATCTTGATGTTCTCAATTTTCGGGCTCTCGCTGCCTTCGTTTTTCACTGTGTTTTGCCAGACCATACCCTTACACCTGTTTACTTTGTTTTCTCTCTCTTTCCCGTTTGCTTACGGTGCAAAGATATAAAGAACGCAATAGCAAGTAAATACCTGACAATACAGACTTTATCAAAATACAAAACCCTACGGATGCGCTTCGGTATAAATACTTATCAGCAATACCTCAAAACGCCCGCAGGGACACGTTGTGGCCCGGCAAATACACCTTCGCAATGACTGCCACGCATAAAAAAAGGGGCTTGCGCCCCTTATTTATCAATTCGGTTTAAAAATTTCTTTTATCTGGATGCAAGCTTGTCGATCCACTGGTCAGGATCGCTAATCACAAGCCCTCTTGAAGAAACGCTGCCGCCTGTTGCCAGTATGATGCCCGCCACGTGGGGGGCTGCCATCGATGTGCCGCTCAGTGTGCGGTAACCGTTGCTGCAGCTGGTTGAATAGATTCCAACGCCCGGGGCTGAAAAATCAACACCATATCCAAAATTTGAGAAGGAAGCAAATTTATTATAGCTGTCACATGCTGATACCGTGCAAACTCTGTCGGCGTTTACTCTCGCGGGAGAGTACGAGCTGACGTCTTTCGTGTAATTTCCGGCTGCTACCACTACATAAGCACCTGCAGCGGCAACGCTTCTCACGGCATCGTCAAGCGCGCTCGAGGCACCGCTCGTCAGGCTCATGTTGATCACGTTCACCCTGCCGTTGTTAAGCTTTGTCTTAATATAATTCAGGCCGTTTATAATCTGTGATATGGTGCCGCTTCCGGTGCGATCCATCACTTTCACTGCCACAAGCTCAGCACCGGCGGAAACGCCTACCACGCCGATCGTGTTGTTTTTCGCGGCCACTATGCCAGCCACATGCGATCCGTGGCCATGATAGTCATTCCCTGAAAGATTATCGGGATACGATGTCACAAAGGTCTTGCTGAGTGTTTTATTTACATTCAGGTCCGGGTGATCAAGGCAGATGCCGGTGTCAACTATCCAGGCGATGCCGGTGCTTGCAGTCGCGTTCACGGGGCCGCCCACCCTTGTGATATTTGTGGGCGTCCACTGCGCAAGCTGCTTAGCGTCGCGCGGGTTCTCAACTTCTGATGATACAGGGTCGTTCAATTTTACAATCTGATCTTTCTCAATATATTTAACAGCCTTGTCATTCCTGAGGGCACCAAGCTGGGCTGGCGTGAGTTCCGCGCAAAAACCTTTGAAAACTGCATCATAAACGGCCACGAGTGCCTTATCTGCAATACCGTGAGCGCCCATCAGCGCCGAGACTTCGCTCCTCACGTTCGCCGCGGCCTGCACGCCGGATCCCGTCTCGCCATTCATCACTATAATATATTTTTCCGCTGATACACTGCCCGCCGGCTCGCCGCTCGAAACAGGGCTTGACGGCATATCGCCCGTGCACCCGATTGCAAAAATCGCCATCACGGCCACTGCTACAGAAATCATTGCTGCTCTAAACATAGCTACCTCAAATCAAAGAAAAAACAAATTCAATTATTATCACAATATTCAGGATCATCATCAATCCTACTGATACAAATTTAGGTAGCCTTAGCGAGCTATGCAATTATTTTTATCTAACTACGCTTTGCATTTATAGGTAACTATCATTAAAAACCGCATCACGGCGGCTTTTTCGGCATTTATATTTCTTGTATTTTATTTTTCAACATTCTTTTTTTCCACTTTTTTTCTAACTATAGAATTTTTTCGTAGCTAATCTTGATAATATTAGCTACCTAATTTTCTTTTTTCCAAAAAAAATGCACGTCTCCCCCGACTTGGGGTCCACGTGCCTGCCACGGTTTATCTGCCGGTGATATTGGCACTTAGCTGCAGGGCGCTGCAGTGTTTGCTATCCGGAAATAATAATCTATCGTCTCGTTGTTCGCGTGAATTTGAAGCACGTATATACTCTCTCCCGAAGAAATGCAAAAATCCCCATACCTCATGATTCTCCAACTCTCGTTGGCCTGCCCGTGGATCCTGCTTATGTAATCATAAGCTTCCTTGATGTCTGTTATTACCGGCATATCCGACAATTCCATCCCCGTATCCCTGATATTTTTTTACAATCCTCACACTGCAAAACAAATGATTAAGGCGTCGCTTAATGTCGTTGTATATAAAAATGCCCCGGAAAAAAAAGTCTGCGGGGCATCATGATTTCAGTCCAAAATTTCACGGTGTCAGTTTCAGAAGACTGTGTCCAAAACCGCGGTGCGGCTTTTTCCCGTTGTCATCTCCGCGAGGGCGGAGATCTATAATTACTTGTAAATCAATAGATTCCCGCCTGCGCAGGAGTGACGGTTGAACATATCTTCCCTGAAATCGGGACTTTTCACACAGGCTGTCAGGGCAGAATCTCCTTCACGAGCACGTCCGATTCGGGATAGGGCACGTAGGGATTAGCATTCTTTTCTGCCACCGGGTATATGAACCGCTTCGGCACTGTCGGCTCAGGCAGTGTGCCCGTGCGCCTCATGTCGGTATAGCTCTGCCCCTCGAGGAAGAGCTCGAGATATTTCTGCTTCAGAATTTCTGCAAGCACATCCGTGCCGCTGTAATTCGGCAGCCCCGCGGCATTGCGTATGATATTCAGCTCGTCCGTGCCGGCACTGCTCAGCCGGGCCTTGCACTCGGCTATGATCAGCACTGTCTCGGCATAGCGCATGAGCGGGAACGGGGAATCATACTTGCCGTATTTATTCAGCGAGGGAAGCGCGTCGAGCTTTGTCTCGTTCGAGTCGAGGTTGTCCTTCGTGTGAACGGCGAATCCCCAGAATTCCCCGTCAGAGTTAGGTGTGAAGTATTCCGCGAGCCTCTTGTCGCCGGGTTCGCTCTTCAGCAGCCTGATGAAGTGGGCCTCCGCTCGGATCGGTTCGTTCGTTTCCGTGAGTGTCCAGTGGCCCCATGGCGAGTATTGCCCTGCGATGTTATAATACAGCCCGTAAAGATCGTTAGAGGCATCTGTGATGCCTTGGCCTGCCTCGTCAAGCGCGCTCTGGTATTGCTTAACGTGCAGGAAATACCTTGCCTTGAGTGAATGAATCACTTTGGTCCATTTTGTGCCGTCACCGCCGAAGTTCAGGTCGCGCGTGTAGCCTGCCGGCGCCTTGAAGTGCTCGAGTGCCTCGGATAATAATTTCTGCACCTCGGCATACGCCTCCTTTTGAGTCGCGAATTTCGGCGCGGCCAGGCCTGTTATATTAATCGGGATATCTCCGTAATAAGCGGCGCACTCACCGAGAAAAATAGCCTTGTAGGCCTTCGCCATGCCAAGCAGGGTGTTCTTCAGCCCCGCGTCACCGGTCTCTGTAAAGACCTCGGGCGCGTAGCGGATAATGTCGTTTGCCAGCCTGACGCCGCGGTATGCTATCAGCCACATATCATTGGGCGGGCCGTCCTCCTGCTGGTTATAGAAATTCCATGATACGGGCTGCGCCCTGCCCAGGCCGTCAGGTGCGCACATCTGCCAGGTCCACATGCTGCCCACTCTCGAGCGGTCGCCCGAGTAGAAATCTCCGATTGCAGCCTGCAGGGCAACGGATAGGCCGTAAACGCCGTCGCGTGATTTGACGGCCGTCTCATTGATCGCGTTCGGGGAATTGTTCGTGCTGCTGTCAATATCGCACGATGTCAGAGCCAATCCCAACACTACCGACAACGGAATTACCATTCCGAGCATTTTGATTATCTGATATTTTATTGTTTTCATGTATGGTCCCCTCAATTAGTACAGTATTGAAATGCCGAAGCGATATGATCTGACCTGCGGCAGCGTGAAATAATCAAAACCGCGGCCCTCTGCGGCGCTGAAGGTGTTTACTTCCGGGTCATAGCCGTCATAGTCCGTTATTGTGAACAGGTTGCGTGCCGACAAACTGAACGAAATCGTGTTCAGGTTCCACTCGGCAAGGCCGTTCCAACGGTATTCAAGTGTTAATTCCCTTAGTTTAAGGAAATTTCCCTTCTCGACGAACGGTTCGTTTATGCCATAAGCAAAACCGTTGCCATACTGCCTGTAGTAAGCAATCTTCTTAACGGCCACCGGGCTGGTCGGATCAGATACATCCATCACCTGTTTGCCCGCGTCATTGACCCAATTGGAATACCTGTCTTTGGTGTCGCCCGCCGTTCCGAAATTATAAAGAGCGCCTTTCGTGCCGTTCC
>CAZIHB010000218.1:0-4749 GCA_964538535.1 uncultured Hyphomicrobiales bacterium
TTTCGATTATATAAAAAAACTGTAACTAATTCCCGGTTTATTTGTCTATATGTCATGAGGCAATTGATCGATTACAATTGATTTCATTTATCTTGGCGATGAATAATGGAAAAAATGCAGTAGATGTTATAAATCATTTATATACAGGGAGATGATATGAAAAGATGCATTGCCGTATTATTCTTTGTTATGATTCAGGTTTGCTTTTCGCAGTGGGAGCCCTGCAATGAAAATATGTGGGGAGGAAGACTAAAAACGCTAATTAATCATGGCGACACATTATTTGCCGGGGCGATCTCGGGCAACGTTTTCAGGTCCACTGACAATGGGAGCACCTGGGAGGCAAAAAGTGAAGGCCTTCCACTCGAAAATGTTTACTATACCGAGGGGAATCATATAGCGCTATGTGGCGATCGTCTTTTGGCAACTGCACGTTATTCGCTGTTTATCTCAGACGACTGGGGAGACAGCTGGAAAAAAATTGAAATAAAATCTAACGATTACGATGCATTATCAACCATCTATTCCTATGGCGATACTGTTATCATAGCGAAGGGGCAACAGTTGCTGATATCGACCGACAAGGGGGCTAAATGGAAAACAATAGCCTATAAAAATATGTACTGTGGTTTCACCTGTTTCTATAAACACAAAAATAAATTATTCGCCGGCAGGGCACTTGCCACAGACTATTCAAGCCTCATCGGCGTGTGCTGTTCCTCTGATAATGGTGCGACCTGGGTAGATAATAAAAATGGTATAGAATTCGCAAGGGCTTTTTCGATGGCCGGTGAAGGCAGCAACGTTTATATTGCTACGGACGAGGGGTTTTTCATATCGAGAGATGACGGAGATAATTGGCAGAAGCAAAACATTGATACCGAAGGTGTTCAAATTACAAGCGTTGCTGTAAGGGGCCGGACGGTGATAGCCGGGGCCGTGGGGCGCGGCGTCTATGTATCGACCAACAGGGGGAATACATGGACCTTAAAAGGCAAAGAGCTGGGATTGATATATACAAGTTCCATAATGGTTAACGGTTTAAGTATTTTTCTCGCTACGGGGAGTGATGGAGTGTTTAAATCCACTGATAATTGCGATACCTGGCAGGAGAAAAACAAAGGCATGGATGATATAGGTGTGCAGAACTATACTGCAAATGGAAATGAACTTTGGGCACTGGTAAGATCCGGCACTCCACGCAGCATTCTCTATTATTCCTCAAACAGGGGGGACAGCTGGGTGGCGAAATATCCGAAGCTGCAAGATCTGAGAATGTCTTCCATAGTGGTGTCGGGCGATTCCGTATGGATCGCCACGGATTATAGCACTAATTTCCGATCGAGACTGCTGATGTCCTCAGATAAAGGGGAAAGCTGGGTGAAAAGAGATTCCGGCCTGAACAGCGCGGTTCACTCGGTGGTCAGATGTGGCAGCACACTTTTTGCCGGCACTTCTGATGGCGTGATGATGTCAGGAAAAGGTGGCGAGTACTGGATTATGAAAAGTTTTGAAGGGACGGATATCGCATCTTTGGCGTCGTGGGGCAGCAGCCTGATGGCACTTTCCTTCAATAAAAGTAATGTGGCAGAATATTATATTTCAACAGACTTTGGCGAGTCTTGGGTGAAAAATGAAAGCCTCGCATATGGTCAGACAGCTTCAGCCGGAAACATGGTCTGCATCGTAAACGACACTTTGCTTCAATTATCCATGGATGCCGGTGTCAGCTGGACGAAAAAGAAGCTTCCGAACATTTTCGGATATGTTAAATCAATAGCCCTTGATGGCCACACGATTATTCTATCGTCCGGGAAAGGCTTGATCAGCGCTTCAAAAGATTATGGGCAAACCTGGGAGCAGACTGTATCGAACCCTGTTGTATATATAACCAACTTGAAGACAGCCGATGGTTACATGTACGGAAATGAATGGGAAGGCCGAATTTTCCGCGCACCCCTGAACGATTTTGTCGGTGTGGACGAGATAACAAAAAGCGGATCCGGTGCTATTCAAATATCACCCAATCCTGCTCGTGGCAAAATCCATCTCAGGATAGACAATCCCGTCCAGACGGCCAGGGTGGAGATATTCAACTGCCTCGGCAACCGGGTGATGGAACTTGGCGGCGCTGAGCCGGAAATGACCATCAGCACGGAATCCCTGCCGGCAGGAATTTACGTCGTGCGCGTGAGTGACGGCAAGTCGGCCGCCACGGCGAAAGTGGTGGTGGGGAAGTAAGTAATTTTATCAGGTGGGCGCGCAATGCGCGCCCACGGCATTTGAAGTGCTAACCGGAAATGACCGTTTCGGCCGAAAAAAGAAGAAACCCGCAAGGCGTCCTGCATTGCGTTTTGCATCAATCCCGAGAGTCCTCCTCGGACGAGGGGATGAAAATGCTGGAATAATCGGGATGTGGTTCTGATAATGAAATATAAAACGTAGAGACAGGCCTTTGTGCCTTTCCCTACAGTATTTGGGCCATTGAAAGCGGAGGCTATAGGATAAAACGAAGTCCTGATAAACCGTTATCAATACTATCTTTATGAGATTCATAAAAAGAGTTGAACCGGGCGAAATCCGTAAAAGGATTACTATGATAGTAAAGGGATTGGCAGATGAGCCGGTAAGATTGTTCCAACTCGCAATTACGAACTTTTGAATGCTCAACTATGGCTTTTGCATAGTCTTCATCTGATTGATGTGGAATTGAAGGGTCACATAATTTATAATAGCTTGTCAATGTTCTAACTGTCCAATCCATAAAGTTATTATCGAAAGATTTATCAGACTCTCCCTTAGCTGAAACACGATCAAGATAATCACAGATTTCATTTTGTGAGGGATATGTCTGATAAATATGGGAATATGCAATGATAACATCGGATACCAGAGTAATTGCACGGTAAACGTCTTTATCTGTGCAGTAATCCCCGTCATGGACAACACTATTTCTTTTTTTCGTAACTCCGTTATTCCCCTCCATGAAATCCTTATGCATTTTTGCGCCAAGCAAAGCTCGTACTCTTTGTTTTATGATATTATATTGTTCACTTTGAGACTTTTTCAACAAAACTTCTAATGCAGTTACCGCACCTATGAATTGGGTTAGCGGAGAATTGCCATTAGAAGTTGTATATAAAAAGTCTATTGCTTTGCAAACCTTGGTATCCTTTCTTCCTTTAACTATCTCGTAAAGATGTTTAAACTGGATCTTAGTGAAAATTTCCAGAAGCTCAGTTCTTGAGTAAACAAACGAGGCTGGAGGGATTAAAATAAGGAATTCGCCCTTTGTAAACTTGTCTGTATAACTACTTATCTTTAAATTGCTATTTATTGTCGTAATTGTGCTCGAAGTGTTGTGATAAAGCTGACTGTCTAAACATATACCATAACGTTTATTAGATAAAAACAGAAATACGAAAAAGATAAAACCTGCTACTTCTAAAGCCCTTAGCTCGGCTTTTTGATCAGCTTCCTTATCAGACTCATTTCCAGCTTCATGTTGAACTAACAAGATTGTCGAATTTTTCGGAAACAGAAAGTTGAAACCTTCGTTAAATTCCAAGAAATAATTGGTTAGTTGATTGGTGTTTACAATCGTAGCATCGCCAAACATAAAATCCAGCCAGTTATCTTGGTCTTCTATCTGAAGCCCTACAAGATTGAAGATATACCATTTATCATTCTTATTCAAATCCGTATGCTCCTCCATAATCAAGATCCGATTGCATTTGTAACCTTCAACAGTATAAGTCAAATACGAGCTTGCTAAAAAAATAATCTAAGATAGCTATATGATTCTCTAATGTGCCTCGAACCAGTTCGACCCGGTGCCGGTCTCCACTACGACGGGGACGTCGCCGAGCGGCATGGCGCCCGACATCTGCTCGCGCACCATCGGGGCCAGTTCGTCCAGTTCGTCGTTGAAGGCCTCGAACACGAGCTCGTCGTGCACCTGGAGCATCATCTTCGAGCGGAAGCCGTGCTTCTTCATCTCGCCCGCCACTTTGATCATGGCAAGCTTTATCATGTCCGATGCAGTTCCCTGGATTGGCATGTTGATGGCCCCGCGCTCAGCCGCCTGGCGCAGGTTGTGGTTCTTGCTGTTTATATCCTCGAAATAGCGCCTCCGGCCCATCAGGGTCTCGGCATAGCCCTTCGAGCGGCAGGAATCGATTGTCGAGTCCATGTAAGAACGGATACCTGGGTATTTTTTAAAATAGTTGTCTATGATGGACTGCGCGTTCCGCCTGTCCATGCCGAGCCTTTGGGCCAGGCCGAAACTTCCCAGGCCGTACATTATGCCGAAATTGACCGTCTTGGCTATGCGGCGCATGTCCTGATCCACATCCTCGAGCTTTTTGTCGAATAGTATGGAGGCCGTGGCGGAATGAATGTCGAGCCCCTGCCTGAACGCGCTGATCAGGTTCGGGTCCTTGCATATATATGCCATCACCCGAAGCTCAATCTGCGAATAGTCAGCCGAAAGAATCACGGCATCCTTTGACTGCGGGATGAATGCCCTGCGGATTTCTTTACCGAGGTCGGAACGTATCGGGATATTCTGCAGGTTTGGATCCGTGGAGGACAGCCTGCCCGTTGATGTCACCGCCTGGTTGAAAGTGGTGTGTATCCTGCCGGTGAATGGATTGATCAGCTTGGGCAGTGCCTCGATATATGTTGATCTCAGTTTCGTGAGCTGCCTGTAGTCAACGATATATTCGGCAATGGGGTAAATCTCTGCAA
>CAZIHB010000219.1:0-4713 GCA_964538535.1 uncultured Hyphomicrobiales bacterium
CGCGGAGTGGAATCTCTATCCGGAATCCGGCGCGCCGGTGGCGGCGGCGAGGAATGTCTATGCCGAATCCCGCGCGCCGGCCATGCAGGCAAGGTACTACGGTGAAAAAAACATGGCTTATTCCACTGCTTTCAGATCGTACGGCGCAGAATATCTGAACTCGAACGAAAAATTTGCCGTGGCATACCGCCGCGTGGATATTTCACCCCTCGTCAGGCAGGACAGCGTGGCATTCTTCAACAAAGGTACCGAAGGCCCCGTTAAGCGGATACCACTCGATAAAAAAATCAGAGGCAAGAAGCTGATAACAAATTTCGACAGGACAATGCTCGTAGTGGTGCCTGATTTCGGCAACAAGCTCCAGGTAATCTCGACCGATAGGCAGGAAATCGCGAAGACGGTTGAATTTGATTATCCGGTGCTCGATTTCAGCTTCAGCAATGGCAACGAGCGCGGTGTGGTGTCGCTGATGAACGGGGAAATTATATTGCTCGACAAAGATTTTAATAAATTGAAAGATCTGGAAGTTTTCGATCTGCCTATGGCCATCTGCAGCTCAATCTCACCAAACGGTGAGTTCGTGGCCCTGGGCTCGCTGCCGACAAGCAGCGGAAAGTATGCCGACATAAGCGTAATGGACGCCGGGACGGGCAAAATCGTCCGCACTTACCGGCCCTCCACCGGTAACGCGGTCAGGCTGGAATTTAGCCCATCCTCGTCCTCGCTTGTTGTCGGATCCTCGAAGCCCAATCAGCTCGTGCTTTATGATATGACGGCGCCGGGCAAGCCCGGCTCGCAGATGTTCAGCCATCTGAACGATATGATTGACTGCAAGCTTGCCCCGAGCGGAAATTCCATCACGTCCTCCTCTTCCGGCAATGATAACCTTATCTTCCGCACGTTCTCCTATCCCGAGGAAGACCGCAGCGACGGCGCCTTCAGCATTATCAGGCCCGAGATGGATGTTAAAGTCCTGGATTACGGCCGGCAGTATCTTGCAACGACTACCAGGGAGATCAAAACCGTGATGTGCAACAAGAGCGAGGTCGCGGTGGATCTGTCGTCCGTCAGGTTCAGAGACGGGATACATTTTTCGCTTGCCGGCGAATGGAAGCGCGACACCCTCATGCCCGGCGAATGTCTGGATATTTCGATTGTTTTCACACCGCGCGACACAGGCAGCCTCGAGGATCATCTTTACTTCAAATCATGCAATAACGAGATAGATGTGACGCTGAAAGGCTACGGAATAAACAGGAACATTCAGTTCATCGCCGGCGAGTTCGATTTCGGCGAAGAATGCATCGGCGACACTGCTTACAGGGAATTGCAGCTCTTCAGGAACGCCGACCCGGTGGATCTGACAGTGAACGGGATATCGATTGAGGACGGCTTGAAATCGCCGTTCAGGATAGTAACCCCGATCGAGAAAACCGTTGTGCCGCCGAACGGCACTATGGCCGTCACGCTTGCCTTCATCCCGAAAGAGCTCGGCGCGGCTAAGGGCATCGTTGACGTGGCGCACTCGGATCAGATCAAAATTCTTGCAAAAATGAACCTTGCCGGAAAGGGGATCGGCACCTATGTCGATTTCAGTCATGACAGGCTCCTTTATATACCCGAGATCCCGGCCAGGACGCTGAATATCAAGAATACCGGCGTGGATGTGCTTGTTTTGAGAGAGATTTACACGGTGCCGGACGGCCACTACAGGGTGGCAACACAAACACCGCTGAACATTCTGCCGGGAGAATCTGCCGATATTGCGATCGAGAGAATCGACAATTACGGCAGCCCCGTTGACCTCCTGATTGAGGCAAGCCCATGCCTCGTGCAGAGGAGCATTGCCCTTGCGCCGTTCTCGGGCTCTTCGCGAATCGAAATTCCCGACGTTACTGCCGACCCGAGAGGAAGTGCAGCCATTAATATCAATTTCCACAACACGAGCAACGGGGATTACAAGGGAGTCCGCTTTTTCGAGGCAGAGACAGCCATGAATCCGAGATTGTTCTTTCCGCTCTCGGCCTCGAGCGAGTTCGGCACAGCCACGATAACGAGCAACAAGATTGAGGACGGGAAGAGAAAAATTCGTGTCAGGGTGGAAGGCAATTTCAACAAGCCGGACGGCACGGCCGTGACCATAAACGGCGTGGCAGGCCTTGCAGAGACCGACAACTGCCCCATCGAGCTGGTTCAGTCAGCTCAATACTGGGGAGCTGCCGTGAGCAACAGCCTGAATAACGGCACTCTGAGGCTGACCGGCCTATGCGGGAACAGAAGAATATTGAGCAACGACGCGACGCTGAAAATCGTGCAGATCAGCCCTAATCCTGCCGACAGCAAGGTGCAGATCGAGTTCGAGAACCGCGAGCACAAATCAGTTATGATCGAAATAATTGACAACCTCGGGCAGAGGATGCTCGCCACCGACGCGATAAACGTCGCGGAGGGATTGAACACCTTCACGCTGGACATCGGAGAATTGGGCAGCGGCACATACAACGTGCTCGTGAAATCCGGCAGGGCTGTGGATAGCAAAGTACTTCAAATAGTGAGATAGGAAAGGAAAACATTTTAAATGAGAATAAAAAGTCTGCTGCTTGCCGGCCTGATCTGCGGATCAGTGATCGGCGCACCCGCACAGGAAAAAATTACGAACTACTCCCTTAACGCGGGGATATTGCTTTCTGGAAACATTTACTCTTCCGGTTTTACCGCTATACCGGGCTTCCCCAACTGCTGCAGCAAGTTTGAGGATGCATTCGGGCTGAAGCCCGGTTTCTTTTTCGGCGGGGAATACAGGTTCAGCAAGTCCCGGCTGTTCGGGATGGAGTATAAATACGGAATCAGGGCGGGGTATAACGATTTATCTGCCGATTACGAGGTGGATGAATTCATCGGTAACAGGATTAAAGAAAATACCTACGAAAAGATCATATCCACACACGAGCTCCGGCCGGTTCTGAAATATTTCAGCATCGAGCAGTACCTTGGTTTCACACCGATTGAGAGCCTGCCAATCGGCATAAGAGCCGGGTTCAATATCGGGTTCATGTCGTCAGGAAAATTCGACCAGAAAGAAATTCTTAAAACGCCGAAGGACGTTACATTCGAGAACGGGAAAACAGAACGGAACGTCTATTCGGCCGATCTGCCGAATCCATCAACATATTATGCAATAATGTTCGGGCTTGAATATAAGGCATTCCGACTTGGCAACTTCAGCCTCGTGCCGCAGCTTGACTTCAATTACGGGATCAGTGACGCGGCTTCGGGCCTCGATTGGAAAATATCTTCCGCCAGGGCAGGCATCGCGCTTAATTACGATATTCCAACCCCGACAACACCGCCGCCGGCAAGGCCGCCGATGCCAAAGCTTCCCCCGCCGCCCGAGGCACCCAAGCCCGCGAAGCTCGAGCTTGCAATTGCAGCAGAAGTTAACGGCCGGCCCGTGGCAAACGGTTCAACGATAAACGTAATAATCGACGAAAAGCAGCAGATTGAAGAGCACGCCATAGTGCCTGTTATATTTTTCGAAAAGAACAGCACTAAGTTGAATCCCGGGCCGAGTGCGGGCGAAATGAGCAAAATTTCGGGATTGCCCGCGAAGGTGGTTGACGGAATGGTGAAAGCCATGAAATCGGACGAAAACATTAAGGTTCGGCTGCTGGCATCGGAAGTGGATGACGAGGACAAGGGAACCGCGAGGAAAAGAGCCGAAGCCATCGCCGGGATGCTGAAGCAGGCAGGAATACCGGAGAGCCGGATAATGTACGGCGAGATTTCATTCAGCGCGAAGAAATTCAAATACCCCGAACTCGCCGACGAGAGGCGCTCAGTGGCGTTCGAAACGGGGAACAGGGTGCGCTCGGTTGACGTATCGGAACTTATCGGCACCGAAAAAAGGATCAGTGACGCTGTGATAAAAATAACACCTTCGATCACGGCAGATGCTAAGCCCGTCAGCCTGAGAGGCGAGGTTTCAGGTTCGGCAGGCAGGGTGGCGGAGCTGGATGCCGAGGGCGCAACGGTTAAGATCTCATCCCTTGTGAAATCGCCGGATATGATAGGTTCTGCGGCTTTGCAGGTAACTGCGAAGGCAACGGATGCAGGAAAGAAGGAAGCTGACGCGAGTTTTTTCGCTGGATTTGCCGGGGAGAAGGGACTTACAGAAACCGTCAGAAACATTGTAGTGGACGGCAGGGGCGGGATGTATGAATTTTACCTGCTCGGGTGTTTTGATTTTAACGGCAGGAAATTCAGCAGCATCGACAGGAACGTGGTTGAAAGGGTGCAGAAGGCGCGTGCAGAGGGTAAAAAAATCGAAATCAGCCCTATGACCGACTATCTCGGCAGTAAGGAGTATAACGCGAAGCTTGCAGAGGCGCGTGCAGAGGCCGCGTTGAAGATAATAGGGCGCGAAGGCATCGATGTGGTGATCCCCGAGCACTCGGCATACGAGGGCAGGGATCCTTACTCGAGGCTGATGTCGCGAAGCGTCTTTGTTATAATAAAATAGATGGTTTGATATTTACAAAACAGCGGTAAAAAGTGTATGGAAAAGGCCGGCAGGAATAACATTCTTCCGGCCTTTTAATAATAATAGTAAGGACAAAAACAATAATTCTGCATTTTATATTTGGATATAACGGGAATTCCTCTTATTTTTGTGTCCCCTTCGAGAGGGGGGAGAGTTCTTTGAATCGCGGGAGG
>CAZIHB010000220.1:0-4696 GCA_964538535.1 uncultured Hyphomicrobiales bacterium
TGCCTGCAAGGTTTGAACTTGACTCCTCGCCTATGTCGAAATCAAGGAAATATCCCAAAGCGAACTCGTTCAATTTTTTTCCGGATATGTTTTTGGCCGTGAAGTCGATCGCCACGCTCTGTGCATCCGGGCTCGGGAATAATACTTTCTGTGTGATCTGCACGCCTATTCTGCTCGCCTGCGGGGCGTATTCATCGGTTATTATCGAGATGTTCGGATCGGGCGGCAGGAATCCCTTAACCGTCTTGAAATACTCGTTGGCGGAGTAAACCGCTTTCGACATGTCGGCCGCGGCCACTATGCCCGAGTTGCCGTAAAGCTGATTGCCATAGCCCTTCAGTGAAAAACCGTCGCCGTAAGTATCGCTGGCCGTTTTGTAGAATCCGAACTCACCCCTGTCCGTCATCGAAAATTTAATCTGGTTGTTGCTGAATGTGGTATAATCCTTAATCGGCATAAACTCGAATTTGATAAAATCAGAGTAATTATTCTCGCCTGCTATATTAAGCCTGAAAATAACAGGACCGTCGCTCTTGTGAAGCACTTTCAATTTGAACGGGCCGGCAACGAAAGCTTCGCCGCGCGCCACCGCGGCCAGGTTAAATGCCTCTGCCGGCACGGTCACGGCCTGCCCGGGATCATAAGCCGTGCTGACTGTGAACTTCAGGTTGTTGGCGCTGCCAAGCACGTTCACGCAGTTGAACTCCACGAGGAACTCGTCATTCGGCTGGAACCTGTCCGTTACAACTCCATCGGTAGTTTTATACACAACTGAATTTATCACGATCCCGGGTATCGAGAAGGGATCGGTCGTGACGGTTTTAAGCATGTTCACTCTGCCGGGCACAAGCTTGACGTCGCTGAATGAACTGTTTATGCTCGTAATGTTATCGGTGCACTGCCTGACGAACTCTACCGCCTGCAGCGCGGATAGCTCGGGGTGCTTCGATCTTGCTATCGCCATCACTCCTGCCACTACAGGAGATGAGAATGAAGTGCCTTCTCCGACATTAGTATAGTTGCCGCCCTTGGTTGTGCCGACATTATCAATCCCCTGCGCCATGATTCTGGTCTGAATCCCGAGTATCGTGTTATCGGTCGTGACGTGATCCTCGTCATCCACTTCTCCCACGCCGAGCACGCCGGGATAGGCGGAGGGATAGTGCACCGTGTAGCGCGTGGAGTTGCCCGAGCCGATATTGCCGGCGGCGGAAACAATTGCCACGTCGTGCGCCAGCGCGAAGCTGATTATGGAATTATTGATTTCAGAGAATGTCCCCGGCCCGCCCCAGCTGCAGTTCAACACCTTGAACCCGCGAAGCGCGGCATAAGTGATGGATTGATAGCCGTAAGCGATGTCATCGGAGTTGCTCCCCGAGGTCTTCATCGGGAAGATGCCGCAAAGGCCGGCCGTGCCGGAAATACCCTTGCCGTTGTTCATCTTTGCCCCCGAGATGCCGGCCACGAGAGTGCCGTGGTCTATGCCGCTGTTGAACGTGTTGTCATAGCCCTGCTCCTTGGGGTTGGAAAAATTGTAGCCGAGGTAATCGTCCACGTAGCCGTTATTATCGTCGTCAATTCCATTATTTTGGATTTCGGCCGTGTTCTTCGTGATTGCATCGATCAAATCCTCGTGCTGCTGATAGACGCCGTTGTCGCTGATGCCGACGATCACCGAGGGATTGCCTTTCTCAATTTCCCACGCGTCATAAGCCTTAATTTTTGAGAGCACAGCCTGCTGGTTTATCATCGGGTCATTCGGTTTATAAGCCTGAATTTTCAGCACCTGATACGGCTCCGCGATTTCAACGGCCGGATTGGCCGCGAGAATTTTGCGGCAGTAATCCTCGGGGGCCATATCGCGCGTGAAGTGAATAACGTAAGTGCGAAGAAGCGGGGCCTCGGCCTTCAGGATCTCCGCAGCCCGCGCGGGGCTGTCTTTAAGCGCAGCGTTCATCAACGTGTTATTGTACCTCAGCGCCTGTGAGGGAAGCAGCACGCGCTCGTCGATCTGAAACCCCAAGAGGGCCGCCGCGGCCCTGATAGAATTATCGGATGAATATTCCGGCCTGAACCTGACCATTGCGGTACCTTCCAGCACCGGCGAGAGCCTGCCGGGCCGGGCTCCGGCAGCAAGCACCTTCCTTGAGGACAGTTCGCCCGCCGCGGCACTCCCCATGCCCGCGGCAAGTGTGAGCAGCAGAAGCACTGCGGTTATTCCTTTTTGCATTGCCTTATTCCAAATATTTTTACCTTACTATCCAAATATAAGATATTAAATTTTAAGTAAATATGCGGGGAGAAAAATTATTTTTTTAATTTGGAAGCGTTTGTAATTTATTTGACAATATTTTCATTGAGGTTACGATTGTTCAAATATGGAGATGTTACTTGAACAAAACAAAGGAAGTACGGAAATGAGGCCGATTTCAGTAATAATGACGAGGAGAAGCGTCAGAAAATACACGGGAGAGAAAATAGATGACGAGGCAATCAAAACTCTTCTGGAATGCGGCATGAATGCACCCTCGGCGGGCAACGCGCAGCCTTGGCATTTCGTTGTGATCGACGATAAGCGGCTGCTCGAGCACATTCCCAACGTGCACCCGTTCAGCAACATGCTCCCGAAAGCTTCTCACGCAATTGTGGTTTGCGGCGACATCACTCTTGACAAACACAAGGAATACTGGGTGCAGGACTGCTCCGCCGCGGCGCAGAACATTCTGCTCGCTGCCCATGCCCTCGGCCTGGGCGCCTGCTGGCTGGGCGTTTATCCTTACGACGAGAGGGTCAGGCCGATTACAAAATTGCTGAACCTGCCGGAGAATATCATCCCGCTGAACATTATCGCTATCGGGGTGCCTGCGGAAATTACTCCCGCCCACTCGAGGTTCCACCCCGAAAAAATACATAATAACAAATGGTAAACATTCGGAGAAATATATGAAGAAGTTAATAGGGCCCAAAACTCTTGCTTATCCCTTACCGGTATTTATAATCGGATCCTACGGCGCTGACCGCAAGCCCAACATGATGGCGGCGTCGTGGGGCGGCATCTGCTCGAGCGTGCCGCCCAGCATTGCGGTCTCAATCAGGCACGCGCGCAAAACCTACGAGAATATAATGCTCAACAAGGCGTTCACCGTTAATATCCCATCCGCGAAATATGCTCGCGAGTGCGACTATGTCGGCATATTTTCCGGCAGGGACGAGGATAAATTCGTTGCCACCGGCCTGACTCCCCTCCACTCCGAGATTGTGAACGCCCCAATGATAAAGGAATTCCCGCTTTCACTCATATGCAAACTCGCGCAGACTGTGGACGTGGGTTCCCACGTCATGTTCATCGGCGAAATACTCGACGTGGCGGCCGATCCTGAAGTGCTGAACGCCAAGGAATTGCCCGATTTCGAAAAGGTGGACACGCTCATTTATGATTACACCGGCAAGAAATACTATGGCGTGGGAAAAGAAGTATCACAGGCATATTTAAAACATAAATAGAACAACAAGAGGAAAAATGAAGAACTTCACTTTTTACAACCCGACCAAAATTGTTTTCGGAAAAGGTACGATCGGCACAATAGGAAAAGAGATAAAAAGCAGGGGATTACGTAGGGTGCTTCTGCTTGCGGGCGGCGGATCCATAAGGAAAAACGGGGTTTATGACGCGGCCGTTTCATCGCTGCGCGAGCACGAGATAGAATTCACCGAGCTTTGGGGCGTCAGGGCCAACCCGGCCCTCGCGCACGCGCGCGAGGCCGTGGCACTTGCAAGAGATTTCGGGGCCGACTCCATACTCGCCATCGGCGGCGGTTCTGCAATTGACGAGGCCAAGGCCATTGCTGCCGGCTTTTACCTTGATGACGTCTGGGACGCCTTCGAAAGGAAAGCAAACGTGACGAGGGCGCTGCCGATTTTCACGATACTGACAATTTCCGCCACTGCCTCGGAGATGAATTGCGGCGGCGTGCTTTCGAATGATGACGAGCTGAAGAAATGGGCATACAGCTCCCCGCTCCTATATCCGGTGGTGTCTGTCATCGACCCTTCCGTGCAGGCCACGCTGCCACCCGGGCAAACCGCTTTCGGCGGCGTTGATGCAATGGCACACCTTATGGAAAACTACTTCGCCGGCACAGACCAGGAAGTTACGCTTGCCATGTCAGAATCGCTTATGCGTACAATCGTGGTATGCATGAATACGCTGGTTAAGGATCCATCCGATTATAACGCGCGGGCGAATTTTGCATGGGCAGCCACGCTTGCCCTGAACGGCATAACCGGGACCGGGCTCGGCGGCGGCGACTGGTCGTCGCACATGATTGAGCACGGCTTGAGCGCTGTCCGGCCGGAAGTGGCTCACGGAGCCGGCCTGGCTATTATTTTCCCGGCGTGGATCAAGTACGTTGCTGAACTGAAACCCGCCATATTCGAGCGCTGGGCTCTAAATGTATGGAATGCCGGCGGCGTCGCCGAAGGCATAGAGCGCATGACCGCGGCATTCAAATCCTGGGGTGCCCCCGTCACGCTCGCCGAAATTGGCGTCGGCAGGGATGAAATACCTGCAATAGCCCGGAGCGCCGCAAGCGTGGGCTCTATCGGACTGATCAGAAGCCTCACGGCCCGGGATATTGAAAATATACTCAATCTGGCATACTGATCCCCCGCAATCAATTCCGGGGCACGGCACGCT
>CAZIHB010000221.1:0-4688 GCA_964538535.1 uncultured Hyphomicrobiales bacterium
GCATTGCCGTGGGAAGAAGCCTTGCCAAAAAAATATTTGTAAGAGAATATGCTGACTCAAGAGTATAAGACAATTGCCCTGGTTGGTCAGGGCAGTTCCGGGAAAAGCACAATTTTCCGCGTGCTCTCGGATATTAAATCTCCTGATTTCGGTTCCACTTACGAGGTGGACTCGGCCCTTGTCAATTCAGATATAATGAGCTTCAGGCTTGTGGATCTGCCCGGCGTTTACAGCCTTAACCCCACTCAGCCGGCAGAAGAGATCACGCTCCGCTACCTGATGAATCGCGATGTCGATCTGATTATCAACGTTGTTGATGCTTTCATGCTTTCACGCTCGCTCGAGCTGACAATTGAGCTCGCCGAGCTTGGCCTGCCGATGGTCATCGCCCTTAACATGCTTCACGAGGCTGAAAAAAACGGTATTACCATCGACTGCAAAAAGCTCTCGGAAATAACCGGGGTGCCGGTCGTGCCGGTGCAGGCAATCAGGGGCAAGGGAATGAAAGACCTTGTCGATGCCTGCGCCATGGGGCTCATATCCGGCAGGGCCACACCCGAGGTGCCGGTCTATACTCATCACGTGGAAATGGCCGTGAAGGCCCTCGAGCATCATATAAGGCCCGAGCTCTTTGACCTGAAGGGCGGAAAGAGGTTCTATGCCGTCAAGTGCATCGAGAATCCAGGTATTCTGCCTGCCAGCCTCCCTGCCGGGGTTAAGAAGCAGATAGACGAGATCGGGAGGCAGATTTTTTCGAACAACAAGATGAAGAATTTTGAGGCAATTTCATATGAAAGGCACCACCTGGCTATGAAGACCTCGGAAGAAATCTGCACCATGAGCAGGGAGGGAGGCACGAGCCTTGCCGAAAGACTCGACACTTTCCTGCTGCACCCCGTCGCGGGCTATCCCGCGCTCGCGTTGTTTTTCTTTCTATATTTCCTGATTATTTTCACAGCCGGCAATTTCCTCGGAAAGCTTATCGAGGCGCCGCTCGACAGAGTGACTGCCATGCTGCTGCCGCTTAAATCCTATAATTCATTTCTCTGGTACTCCATCGGGGGTGCATGGCAGGGTGTGGTCGGAGCGGTGGGTATCGTCCTGCCCTACTTTGTGCCGCTCGTCCTGCTGACGTCCATATTCGAGGAAACGGGATACATGAATCGTATTGCCTTTCTGATTGACGGGCTCATGCACAAGATGGGACTGCACGGCAAGTCTGTCGTGCCGTTCATACTCGGATTCGGATGCTCGGTTCCGGCCATTTATTCAACAAGGATGCTCGAGAACAAGTTCGACCGCACGCTGACAAGCATACTCATTCCATTCATCCCCTGCTCGGCCCGAATCACGGTCATCTTCGCCCTCGCGGCCGCCTTCACGGGGCCGGTCTGGGCCGTTATTATCTATGCCTACGTCATCTTCATCATAGGGCTGACGGGCAGGATAATCTCCCGCACACTGGCCAGGCCCATCGGCATGATACTCGAGATGCCCCGGCTGAAGCAGCCATCCATCACCGTGTCGCTCCGCAAAACCTGGGGGAAAACAAGGGATTTCCTGCGCGAAGCTCTTCTCTTCCTGACTCTTGGCGGCGTCGTTCTTGGCTGGATAGAATTTTTCAAGCTTAATATCTATATTGACCGACTGCTCTCACCGGTGGTTCACATCACGCTCGGCTTGCCGGAGCAGCTCGGCTCCACACTTCTGTTCGGTTTCTTCCGAAAGGAATTGATTCTCGTGATGGCGGGGCAGGCAATGGGTGTGGCCTCATTTGCACAGCTGCCGCTATCTGCCGAACAGATTGTCGTTTTTATCATTTTCATAACTTTATACTTTCCATGCCTTAGCACATTCATAGTGCTGCTCAGGGAATTCGGCATAAAAACAGCTGTTTATGCCGGACTTCTCAGCCTGATCGTGGCCACGCTCTCGGGCCTGCTTTTCAAATTGCTGCTCGCGCTCCATTGATCCGGACAAACAAAATCAGATTCAAAATGTGCATTTTTTTTTATAACTTGCGGTTTGGTTTATATTATAGTTCAAGCTAAAATATATAGCCGGTTACAGCGTTTTGCTATTGAGAACAATTTTTGAAAGTAACAGAATATAAACAACTCGCAGAATTTATATGCTCAGCCAGGCAGTTCAGGACTATTTGAAGACTATCTTCAAGCTTGAAGAGAAAGGGCCGGTTTCAACAACAAGGATCGCGAAAGAGCTCAATATTTCGGGTGCATCCGTGACGGGAATGCTGAAAAGGCTTGCACAGATGAAACTCGTTGACTACAACTCTTATAAAGGGGTTAAGCTCACGTCCGACGGAGCAAAAATCGCCCTCGAGATCATCAGGCACCACAGGCTGCTCGAGCTTTACCTCAAGGAAGCCCTCGGATTCACGCTTGATAAGGTTCATGACGAGGCGTGCCGCCTGGAGCATCATATTTCGCGCGAGTTCGTCGATAAAATCGATGAGATACTCGGCAACCCCGAGTTTGACCCTCACGGCCACCCTATCCCATCGCGCGAAGGCTCCATACCCAACGACGCGGAAGTCAGGCTGAGCGAGGTGATTCCCGATTCCGTGGCAGTGATCAAGCGCGTGGCCGACTCCGACAAGGAAATGCTCGTATATTTCGAACAGATGGGGCTAATGCCCGGCACCAAGATTCACATCACCGACAAGGCCCCTTTCAATGGACCGATAACTCTTTTATATTCAGGCGAAAAAGTGATCATAGGCAGCGAGGTGGCAAAAAACATTTTCGTGGAAACCGTGGCCAATGCCGGATAAAAATTGATTTATCGTGTCGTGGAGCGTACTTTTGCTTGCACGAAACTAAATTTCTTACTATTTTTGTAATGCTAAGCCAACTTAGCTCAGCTGGTAGAGCAACGCATTCGTAATGCGTAGGTCAAGAGTTCAAGTCTCTTAGTTGGCTCAAAAAAAAGCGGGTGATTTCTCCCGCTTTTTTTTTTGCCCTGAACTGCCCCAATCAGAAATACCGGATCAGTGCAGCGCCCGGAAACGCGCATTAAACGCGTCCACGTCGCCTATCACGATCGGCACCCACACTCTTGTGGCTATGGGGTGATTATTCGAATCCAGTGCCGGCCGCCCTTTCCTGACGCTCATCAGGGCGTTCATGGCAGCGCTGTCCAGCCCGTAACCTATACCCTCGCGGCGATAATTCATGCTGTCATCAACACCGGTGACGTAGCAGTACTTTGCCGGAGTGCCGTCTGCCCTGACTTCAAGCGATAGGTTTATCTGCACCGCTTTGATGCCGGCTTTTCTTGCACCTGGTGTCATAAGTGCCTGCCCGTAATATTTATTATAAAATTCCTGCCACCCGCCTTTCTCGATGACCGGTTCTGCACATACAACGGGCGGGCGATATGCCCAAACCGTGTCCTTCGTTCGGGCGTAGTACTGTTTTTCAACGGTGTCAGTCTGTGTATATCCCAGCGAGGACATCACGACATTGTCTAAGGTATAATTATGGTGCATTGTTTTGCCTGTTATGCCGCCATTTCCCGCCTTGTTGCACGAGGCGATGAACAGGCAGAACAGCAGGCATGGCAGCAGCAAGGCATAGCCGGCCATGGCAAGCCGGCCTGATTTATGTTTTCTCAACATTCTGATCCTCTTTAATATATTTGTTGAATAAAAGCTGCTTACAAATTTCGCCATCGGGCAGCCGAAAGTGCTTTCAAGCAGTGCTTCCATGTACTTTTTTTTGTCGCGGGCCGCGCAGCTGTCGGCGATATACTCGTGCACGTTGCGCAGCTCGCGCTCGATGACATAAAATGCAGGATTGAACCAAAAAAGTATCTTCAGGCAGGAAATGGCCATCAGATCCAGGCTGTGCAATCCTTTCGCGTGCTGAAGCTCATGCCGGAGTATTTGCCCGGCCCCTTCAGCATCAGCAAGCCTTTCGGAAAGAAATACGGTGCGCATGAACGAGAATGAGCCTATGTTCCGATCGACGATAAGGACATTCTCCCCCATGAAAACCGCCGGCCGCGCGATTTTCTTCAAGAGCATGATCCTCGACAGCCCGCAGGCGGCATTAACAAGCATGAAAACGGCACCAAGAAGATATATCCCGGCGGCGGCAAGCCATTTATCGGAATTATCTCCGGATATTACGGCTTTCGGGCTCGGGGCTTCCGCCGCGGGCTCACTCCTGCCTGCAAAACCGGGCTCAGGAGCGGCACTGATTATCCTCACACTTTGGATGCCCTCGGGCAGGGGAATGCCCGGGGCCTCAACACCGGGGGCGATAATCGGGATTGAAAGTGATACCGCCGGTATCATCAATAATATGGCGCGGTTCAGCCTGAAAAACGTCAGCCCGCGCAGCGCAGCGCAATACACACCGCAGAGCAAGAGAGAAACTAAAGTCGTGACCGCGAGATAGTTGGCAGCGGCAATCGTCATTTCTGATGCTTGCAATTCTCTTCTCCTCCTTCTTCTTCCGAAAGGTGCTTCAATATCTCTTCCAATTCGCTCATATTTATCTTCTTCTCTCTCGTGAAGAATGATACAAGTTTTGAAAATGAATTTTCAAAATAGTCCTCAACGAACGAATTTACTCGCGCGTTAGCATAATCTTCCCTGGATACGAGCGGGAAAAACCGGTAAACTTTCCCGAATTCTTCGTGCCCGAGGAACTCCTTTTTCT
>CAZIHB010000222.1:0-4687 GCA_964538535.1 uncultured Hyphomicrobiales bacterium
AATTCCGCCCGAGCATACAAATTTAATATTTGGCGAAAAATCAAAGTAAATATATATAATAATTAATTTTTATACAAGGGTAAATATTAAATTTCGTCCGCGCGCTGAATGTTTATATTTTTCACCATGTTAAGCTGCCCGGCTCCCGACTTTTTGCCCCTTAATGCTTAGTTTTACCGGACATGACATTTTTCGCCCTGAAGTGAATATTTTTATTTGTAACTTTTCCCTCGGTTGATGTGTATTTACAAAGTAATTCGATTAATAAAAAGGCTTGAAACCCTATGAAACATATTCTACTGACTTTTACAATCCTGCTGATCTTTTCCTCTTCCGCGGCATTTGCTTCCGCTGATGCAGGCGGTCTTTATGTCCCCGGGCGGGTTTACGTGAAGTTCAGGGCCGGCGCCCCCGAAACCGGTAAATGGCTTAGTTCCGGCAGAACGCGCGTCCCTGATGCAATCACCCGTATCCTCGGCGTTTCCAAGTCCGCCCCGTTCATTCGCGACGGCTTGCTGAAGCTTGTCGAAAAGAGGGAAATGCAGTCAGGCCGGACATTTTTGACAGGTGAAAGGCAGTCTCTCGGGCGCATTGCAGTGATTGAATACGGCAAAAACCTGAAGCCCGAAGTTGCCGCCGGGCTCATCGGCGGCATCGGTTTTATTGAGTATGCCGAGCCTGTGCCGGTGGCAAGGCTGTCATTCACACCGAATGATTCCCTTTTCAAAGATGAGTGGTTCATAAGAAAAATCAAGGCCGACTCCGCATGGGATGCGCTCTCCGTAAGTGACACGCTGCTTGTCGGGATCGTGGACACCGGCGTTGATTACAATCACGAGGACCTCGCCCCGCTGATATGGCAGAACCCCGGCGAAACCGGCACGGACAGCCTGGGCAACGACAAACGAAGCAATGGCATCGACGATGACAACAACGGCTTCATTGATGACTGGCGCGGCTGGGATTTCGTTTCATCCACCGACACGGTCAGGCACGAGGATAACGACCCCGCGCCGGGCTCATCGCACGGCACTCACGTCGCCGGCATCACCGGCGCGATGATAAATAACGGCAAGGGCATTGCCGGCGTTGCAAAAAACGTGAAATTCCTTCCCGTGAAAATCGGTTACGACAACCCGCTCAGCGGGAGCGTGACAAATTCATACGAGGGGCTTCTCTATGCCGCCGCCACGGGCGCCAAGGTGATAAACTGCTCCTGGGGCAGCTCCTCCCGGTCAGCCGCCGAACAGGAAGTCGTCAAAGAAGCTCTGGCCTTCGGGGCTTTCATAGCCGCGGCAGCGGGCAATGACGGGCAAAAAATCCCGTACTATCCCGCGTCATATGATGGCGTGCTCTCCGTGGCCGCAACTGACAGCACCGACTATAAAGCCAACTTCTCCAACTGGCACAGCTCAGTCGGCATTGCCGCGCCCGGCGTGGCTATCATGTCGTGCATCCCCTTCAACGATTACCGCACGATGGACGGCACTTCAATGGCCACACCCGTTGTGACCGGCGTGGCTGCCATGGTCAGGCTGAAGCACCCCGAATATAATGCCATACAGGTGGCCGGGCATCTGAAAGCAACAGCCGACAACATAGATACGCTCAATCCCGTTTACACGGGCTATATTGGCAGCGGCAGGGTGAACGCCCTCAACGCCGTCACACGGCAAAACGCTAAAGCAACAGTTATCGAAAAATACACCTTGCGGGACGAGAACGGTGACGGGCTTTTCGAACCAGGCGAACTCGCGGAGCTGTCATTCAAGGTGCTGAACGTCCTTTCGCCTGTCAGAAACGTTTACCTGAAAGCAATTCCGCCGAAGTTTGTTTCACCTGTATTCACGGCCGATTCGGTTTTCGTCGGGGACATGCTCACGATGGAATCCGTTGCGCCCGAGGGCAAAATCGTTTTCCGCGTCGCGTATGATTCACCCGTGGATTATGTCGTCACTCTCGGCATCAGGTCAATGGATAGCGCCGGCGTGATCTCGACGGATTATATCAACTTCACTGTTAATCCGTCCTACAGGACGTTCACCGGCAATAATATCACTCTCACCGCCAACAGCGCGGGCAATATAGCTTTCAACGACTATCCGTTCAACCTGCAGGGAGACGGCTTCAAGTATAAAAACGGCAGCAACCTGCTCTACGAGGGTGCCTTCATGGTGTCAACGGGCGAGGGTTTCTTCTCTGATTGTGCCCGCGGCGCGGCCCAATCATTTAAGGACATGGATTTCAGCACGCTTGACTTAATTAACAGGAAGGTATCCGAGGCACCATTCTCGGAAACGGGCACGACACGATTTACAGATTTTTACGGCGAATATGCCGATTCGATCGCCGCGAAAGTTGACGTGAGGTTCAACTTGTGGCAGTTCAACGACGAGGGCAGGCAGGACTTCGTTATCCTGGCTTACGACGTGGTGAACCGCACCGGGCTTTTCCGCGATTCTGTCTTCGCAGGGATGTTCATGGACTGGGATATTGGGCCCTCGGGCGCGAATAACAAAATCACATTTGACGAATCAAGAAGGCTGGGGATAATAAAAAATGTGGAGAAGGACACTCTCCCCGTTGTGGCCGTATCGATGATTTCTTCCCGTGATTTGAATTTCTACGCGATCGACAACGACGCGACCTCGGCGAATAATCCCGGCGTGTGGGACGGCTTCCCGAAGTACGAGAAGTATTTCATGCTCTCGGGCGGCGTAGCCCGAAAGGAAACAGACGTCACGGATGTTTCGCTCGTGATCGGCGCGGGCCCGATGCGCATGAATCCGCTCGACACAGTAAGGGTGGCATTTGCCATCGCCGCCGGCAGAACAGCAGAAGAAGCAGCCGCTTCCATTGATAAGGCAAAAAAGGCTGCAGATGAATTCGGGCTGACTGACGGGAATTATCTTAAAATTCCAAAGACAAGCAAGATCACGTCCATTTACCCGAATCCGGTTGTGACAACTGCCACCTGCCTGCTCGATATGGCCTCGGAGGATAATATCACTCTTGAAATAATCGACCTTACCGGGAAAATAGTCTCGGAGCCGGCTGCGGGGCACTTCGTTCACATCGGCCTGAATCACGTGGAGATAAATTGCGGCGATCTCGCCTCCGGCGTTTACTTCGTCAGGATGACGGACTCGGGCGGCAACACTTTCGATGAACCGATCATCGTGGCGAGATAGCCGTTTTCCGCCATTCGGCCGGCGCCGCGCGGCCGGGCATTATGATAAAATGCCGCGGCCCGGCGGGCAATTTTTGCCCGAAACGATAACAAACGGCAAAATTGTGTATATTCACGGTAACGGTATTTTACAAATAAAGAATATTTTGAAATTAGACAGGTAAATAAAAAATGAAACGCACTGCTGTAATCATGGCGGGAGGCTCCGGCGAAAGGTTTTGGCCGCTCAGCAGGATGAAGAAGCCGAAGCAGCTTCTGAATTTGAATTCTGATTCCATGACGATGATCGAAGAATCGATTGACCGAATTTCGCCGCTGATTCCACCGGAAGATATATTCATCATAACGGGCCCCGTGCTTCTGGAGCCAATGCGGAACGCCCTGCCAATGCTGCCTCCGGAGAACATCGTGGCAGAGCCGGCAAAACGAAACACGGCACCCTGCCTTGCCCTTGCCGCCGCTTATATTAGTGCCAGATACGAGGGCAAAGGCATCAGCGCCGAGGAAATTTCCATGGCCGTGCTGACCGCGGACCAAAGAATAATGCCGAAGGAAGCATTCATAAGAACTGTCGAATCCGCGCTATCCTACGTTGAGAACACTCCCAGCCTCGGCACGATCGGCATCATGCCGGCGCGGCCTGAAACAGGCTACGGCTATATCGAGGTGGAAAGCAGTTTCGACCCCTCGAACACGGGTATTCAGATCAAGCCTGTGCTTGCTTTCAGGGAAAAGCCCGACATAGCCGCGGCAATGAAATTTATCTCCTCGGGCAACCACCTTTGGAACAGCGGTATGTTCTTCTGGCGCGTTGACCGGTTTATCGCCGGCATGGCAGCCTGCCTGCCCGAGGTCGGCGGCAGGATAGCCGATATGCAGGCTGCTCTCGCGGGGCAGACAGGCACGCCGCTCAACGATCTGCCATGGAAAGTGGCTGAAATCTTCTCGGCATTTCCTAGCATTTCCATAGACTACGGCCTGATGGAGCGGGCTGATAACGTCGTTGTGGCAAGAGCGCTTTTCACCTGGGACGATATAGGCAGCTGGGACTCGCTGGAACGAGTAAACGGCAAGGATAAAAATGATAATATAATAACAGGCGACGTGTCGCTCGTTGATGTTTCGAATTCAATAATCGTAAATTCTTCATCGGACAAGAAAATCATAGTTGCTGCAATCGGCCTCTCCGACATGGTGATCGTTACGACTGACGACGCCGTCCTGATCTGCCCCAAGGGCAGAGTGCAGGAAGTGAAGAAATGCGTCGAGCAGATCAGGGAATCGGGCGGTAATAAATGGCTGTAATATGATGGCTGCAGGTGCGCCGCGGCTGCCATGATGAATAACATGATGAGCGCCACGGCTCCTGCAGGCGGTAATTATCCGAAGTACCGGCAGAATAGCGGCTATTTTGATCATAATGCGATGCTGCAATGTCCGCCGAATTATATGCCGGATTATTTTATATCAACACATTCGATCGGATTTTTTATACTC
>CAZIHB010000223.1:0-4686 GCA_964538535.1 uncultured Hyphomicrobiales bacterium
AAAAAAAGGGGGCTGTGCCCCCGGCGCTGCGCGCTTGCCACTTCGCGGCCGCGAGCCGCACAAGAAATTTCAACTCGCTCAATCTTCAATCGCCTGGTTGTCCAATCATTGGATTGTCCAATCACTGGATTCTTCAATTACCTGGATTGTTCAAGAAGCATTTTGTGGTCTTCCTCCATAATTTTGCATTTTTTCATGGCGTCAAGATAATCGCCATCAGGGAAAAGAGAATACGCCTTGTCGAACGATTCGAGGGCCTGATCGAAAAGAAATGAGTATTGGTAGGCTATTCCGAGATTATACATTCCTTTGGACTTCTTTTGCTTTTCATTTGCCGCCTCGTATCCCGCGTGAAAGGCATCGGCAGCTTTTTCCCACAGGCCGTTTTCGGCAAATTCCACACCTTTGGCATAGTCCGGCACGTCAGAGTCGATCAGGAATTTCACATTTTCATACTCAACATGCGGCACCACCCTGTTCATGAAGTCCTGAATCACTTTTCTCCTTCCCTGTTCGAACAGGCGTTCCTTATTTATTCTTTCCGGCCTGGCATCAGTTCTCGTTTTCGTATCGGCCGTAGTGCCGGAGATCATCTTCGAGAATATTATTTTGCCGCTCGACAGGTCCGTGATCATGAAATTAACCGTAATCTCGGCTTTTCCCGTCACAATGTAATCCTTGTGCTTTCCTTTCTTGTCCTCGTATGGCTCGCTGACGGATTGCTCCTCCTTGTAGTCGTAAAGCGAGACCTCGCCCGTCACGAGCGCGGTCGGTGCAGCAAGCTTCCCGCCTCGGGGCAATCCGGGATTGCCGGTGATCCCATCGTATGTCAGCCCAAGCTCCGAGAGTATCAGATCGAGATTGGACCTGTCCAGCACGTCGAACATTTTCGAGCTCACAAGGGCGCTCGTGACTTCGGTGCTGAAATGATCGCCCGCCCGCCCGCGAAATCCCGCCACGGTTATCTTTTTGTATTTCGACATGTTAACCTCGGCCGGGCGCGTCACGGGCACGCTAATGTGAGTTGATCCGCAGCTTTGGATTAATATGCAGCAGATCGCGAGCAATGCAGGCAGTATTTTTGTTTTCATCCCGGCTCCTTTTTCAGTTATGTTGTGCAAATTCGTCTCATTAAGATACAATTTTCGATAATCATAGACAACACCTGCTGGTAATACATAAAAATTCTCCTGTTTGTTTCAGAAAATTTTCGCGAGTGCCGCAGAGCCTGCCGGGATGATTTTCGGCGCACCTGCCCCCGCCCTTTATTATCTCGGCTAATAATGCTATATTATCGTGGGTTTATGGATAACGATGGGAATTGAACATGATTATAGGTATCGGAACAGACATAACGGAGGTTTCAAGAATAAAGGAAGCCGTGGAAAAATACGGTGAGCGCTTCCTGAAGCGCGTTTTCACCGAGCTCGAGATTGATTACTGCGAGGCCTGGCACGACAAGAAATACGTCCACTACGCGGCGCGCTTCGCTGCCAAGGAATCCTTCAGCAAGGCGATTGGCACCGGCATCACGAAGGGCTTCAAATTCCGCGAGGTCGGGGTGCGCAACGAGCCCGGCGGGCGCCCGGTGGCAGACCTCTCGGGCGATATGCTCGAGAAGTGGGGCGCGGCGAAAGTTCACGTCTCGCTATCCCACACCGATGCTCATGCTGTGGCGCACGTGATAATCGAGGGGGAGTGAGATATCGCTCTTTCGGACTAATAATATGCTTCAGCGGCAACTTGTTACGAGTTGCTTCAGATTTTACCCGTTTTATACATTAAAATACATCAGTTATACAATTATGCTTGATAATTACAGGTATGATAAGTATCTTATTTGATATTATCGCCGGCTTAAAGTGTATGCCGCCGGTTGGCTGATATGATATGCTTTTTTATGGCGGTTTTTGAAGTAAATCATTATTGTAATTATCAAAATCTATCCGCGTACCTGTTATTTGATATTTGCAAACACTCGACAACATGATTATTTATAAATGGGAAATTTGCAAAATGAAGATATTTACTTTTTTATTTCTTGCTATACTCCTTTTTGGAAGTGCTCCCGGCCTTACATCTGCAAAAGAAATCACGCTGACAGGAGAAAGATTGATCACCGACTATCGCGGTGTGGCTGCCAATGGTGAGCTGGCCATATGCTACGGCGATCACGGCATCATCACCATCACCCGTGATGAAGGCAGAACCTGGAGCCGCGTCTTTCTCGGCGATAAGTACGACATCAAAAAAATTGTCTCCATCGGGAAGGACTTGATCGGCGCCTCGGGGTGCTCCTTACTAAAATATAATGCAGGAAAAGACAGGTGGATCAATAAGGACGTGTTCGGCGTGCCTGAAATCATCTCCGTGACTACACGCGACAGCTTGATGTATGTCCTTACAAAATCCGGCGTGCTCGTCGCGGATTTTAACCTTAATATCGACACAGAAAATTTTATCAGCCTGGACACAAACTCCACTTATTCAGAAATTGTCACGGATAATAGCTGCTTCTACATAATTGCCAACGACAGCCTGATACTCCGCTATTGGAACAAAAACCCCACGCCGGATATATTGGACCTTGCGAAGCTATACCCGAAGGAAAACCGCAAGTGCATTTCCAACCTGAAGATCCACAACGGGAAGCTGCATTGCATCATCGAGGGGCAGCCTTTAATCAATAAGGATATGCGCACCGTTTCCTACACATTCAACACGCTCGTCAGCTCATCGGACCATGGCAGCACGTGGCAGAAGTTGACCGACAGCCTTCACGGCAGTTCATACAACATTATCAACGGGGAGCTGATTGAAGTTTACTCGAGTGCCAATTATATAGAAAAGGCGCTGATTCCCTATTGCTACAAGTTCGATGCCGCGGGAAAAAGGGTTCTTCAGAATAATGCCGACACTGATGGCAGGTATTTCACCTATTGTTACAATTTCGGCGCCTCAAGGGCTAATTATCTCATCGACAGCAAGTTAGCGCTCAAAGACGTAATCAGGACGGACAGCGGCACATTGCTTGCAGCCGGAGATCAAATGCAGATTATTGTGAGCACCGACGGCGGTGCAAGCTGGGAATTTAAATCGCTGTTTTTTTCTTATAACAATCAATCGAGCCCGATTGACATGCACTTCCTCGGCGACAGCATAATTTGCGCGCCGAATTATCGAACCACAAACGCCGGCACCACCTGGCTGCCGCCCCGGCGAGGCCAGAAGCTTGAAGAGGGGATATCGATGTTCAACAACGACGGATCCGGCATAATATGCCCTTACCAAAATTCGGGCGACACGAGCCTCAAGTATTACTACGAGACAAAAGACTTCGGTGATACATGGGAAATAATAGCCGGCAAAACCAATCACGTGAAGATGCTGAGCTCGCTGCAGTTGAATTACGGCTCTGAGCACCTTATAGCGTGCTTCTGCTACGAGCCGGCAGGCAAAGCGGGTATGTCGCGTTTCACCGGGTCATCGCTCTACAGCGTGGGAAAGGATTTCAAATTCACAGATTTGGTTCATTTAGACTCAACTGAATTTCGGCATTTGCAAAAATATGGCGATACGGGGGTTTATGCCATAGCGGAGCAATGGTACTCATTTAATCACCAGAAAAATTATTATGACTCGTGCAGGTTCGTGATAATCAAATCTGAGGACCGGGGAATGACGTGGGCTGAAGTAAAGCCCTTGCCGCCATTTACTTCAATCCTGGCTGAAAATAAATATACATATCTCAGCTTCGGCGGCTTTCAAGATTACATGATCGCCCGCACGGGCATCCTGATAGACAATACCTGCCGGGAAAAATTTTTCTGCTACGATATTCACACTAATTCATTTGATACTATACCGAACGGATTTCTTGGCTTGAATTTTAATAAATGCAGCCTTTTCCCCTACGAGGGTAAAATCTATATCCCCGCGAAGCAGTCGCTTTATTTCAATTCGGAATCCTTAGGCAATCCCGCAGAATGGGATTCATTAAGTTACAGCGATATTCTCCCGGGCTGGAGAACGCCTGCCTCGTATCAATTCCAAAACATCGGTGACGATCAATGCATAGACACGAAGTACGACGGCAAAAATTCATATCTTATCATGGGCACGTTTTCGGACTATGAATTAAACGGTTTGCCCGCGAGCATGAAAGTTAACATAGTCAGGCTGCGCCCGCCCATGACTGAAACAAGCATAGAGGAAAGCACCCCGCTTGCAGGCAGGGGCGGATATATCACAAACACTCCGCCATGCCCGGTTCCGGCCAAAGATATAGTAACCACGACAATTCACACGTGCCCGGCCCTTGACGCGGAAAGCGCCGAGATTAATGTTTACGACGTTAACGGCACGAGAGTCAACGCGGAAAGAATAATTCCGGAGCAAACCGGAAGCAGCAGCGCCATCATCAGCTTTGACTGCTCGAAACTGCCAAACGGGCTCTACATGATGAGAATATCCGCAGCCGGCGCGATCAAATGCGTGCCGATAGTGGTTGTGAGGTAATTGCGGGCACGTAGAATATTTTCAGCTTCATACTCATGAATTTTAATGAGTGCCCTGCCGTTAATTTTCGGCCGGGCACTTTGAGTTTTGCTGAAACATTTTAACCTCCGTGCGGCCGCCGCCACCGGGGGCTTGCGCGCAGCGCCGGGGGCACAGCCCCCTTTTTTG
>CAZIHB010000224.1:0-4595 GCA_964538535.1 uncultured Hyphomicrobiales bacterium
TTGCGACGTGCTGATGACTCCATGCGTGAATAACCCGGACAGCGAGTTCTTCAACAGCCCCGTAAAGCTATTCGAATACATGGCCATGGGCAAGCCTATAGTTGCCACTAACGTCGGCCAGCAGGGTGATATATTCACGGACGGCCGAAACGCGCTCGTCTGCGAAGAGCAGAATCCGGAAGCGCTTGCCGTGCTCGCGGCAAAGCTTCACTCGGATCCGGGTCTCGCCGCCAGAATCGGTGCCAATGCCCGGCAGGATGCCGTCGATAAGTACGATTGGGCCGTTAACGCGCAGTTGATTGTTGATGCTTATAATAGAATAATTTCCGGTAAAAAATAATTGGGAGTGGAAGATGCACGGGCTCAAACTGTTCTTGATCAGGAAAACGAAGGGATTCTTTCTTAAAGCAAAATTGCATAAACTTCTGACGCCCTTCGAGAGCGCCCTGATGAACCTGGCATATCTGCCCAAATTCTCGCGCTGGAGGGCCGAAACACCCGCCCCCGCCCACAACGACTTCTTCTCGATGGATTTCACCGCCGAGAAGCGCTACAACCTCTACAAGTACATCCTCGAGAAGGAAAAGCTCGATGGTGAAATCTGCTATCTCGAGTTCGGAGTGGCTTTCGGCCATTCTTTCCGTTGGTGGGTGGAAAACAATCGCGACGCGGACTCGGAGTTCTACGGCTTCGATACATTCACGGGCCTGCCCGAGCAATGGGCATTCCTGAAGCCGGGGGAAATGTCCACCGAGGGCCGGACTCCCGAGATTGACGACAACAGGTACAAATTCCTTGTCGGCCTCTTCCAGGACACTCTGCCGAAATTTCTCAAGGAATTTGCAGCGAACAAAAAGCGCCTCGTCATCAATCTCGACGCGGATCTATACACCTCCACGCTCTACGTGCTTACCCGGATCGCACCGTATCTTAAGCCAGGCGACATCCTCATCTTCGACGAGTTCGGTGTGCCAACGCACGAGTTCCGCGCGTTCGAAGACTTTTCAAAATCATATTATCTGAAATATGAAACTCTGGCCGCCGCGAACAACTACTATCAGGTGGCGATGAAAATTCTCGAGCTGAAGAATTAGTTTCCACCGCCGCAGGAACGAATTCTATCTTGAAGGGGCGCCGCCCCTTCGAGATTGTTGAACAGCCTGCAGGACTGCAGGCGCACCTGCCATTATTGCATTTCACAACCGGAGCAGCCGCATTTTTCCCTCGTTAAAGCCGGGTTATTCTGCTTATATGCACCGGCAGCAACTTTTTTTGATTTTTAACGTAAAGCCCGTATTTAATAACAAATCAGTAAGCCGGCCTTGAAAAAATCTTTTACAAAGGCTCATGCCCTGGTAAGGCAAGCAGTGGTGCTGTCTCTGGCCGTAACAGCATTCGCCGCGATGTCATCCGCCCTTGGCGGCTGTGCCTACATGCTTGTGAACCGCCTCGATGAAATGGAAAAAATGGAGCGCGACAGCACACGCAAGCCGGTTTATATCAGCAACGCGCGTACAATAGACAGCATCGTGAATTCAGCCCGGTTTTCGGCGGATAGCAGCAAAGCGCGTCCGGGCTCAAGGGCCGCACGAATCTCTCCGGCTGACGCTGCAAACCGGTCTGATTCCACTGCCGTGAAATCCTCGGCACAAATAGCACCCTGGCGCGGGAACGGGAAAAATTCCGTTTTACAATCAACTCCCGATACGCTGCTTACGGACTATAAACTCAAGATACTCAAAATATTAAGCGATGGTTATCCCGACTCCGTCGAGGTAAGGGCCATCGTGCTTGACGGGCACGGCAATTGCATAACCGGGCTTGCCCCGCCCTATCTTGCCCCCGGCACCGCTATCAGTAAATACTGGAAAGTGCCCGCCGATTCATGCCGCGGCAATTTATTCCTGCCCAATGAGTTCAGGGTGGAAGAAGTGCGCACGAACACAAGCAAACCACAGGCACTCGCCTTCACGCTTGACCACTCGGGTTCGATGGGAGACGTGAAAATATATATGCTCCAGATGGCCACCAAGGCACTGCTCGGGGCTTTGAAGCCGGACGACTGGGCCGCCGTGGTTAAGTTCGGCACGAAAGTGTGTGTTGAACTTCCGCTTACGAACGACCGCACGAAAATCCGGTACGACAGCATAGTAGCACCTTGGAATTCAGTGAAGTACGGCGGGGGCATGGGCAACTATCCCGCCATGATTGAAGCTATTAAACTGCTTAAGGAACTCAGGGACCCGCGCTACGAGAAGTTGATAATACTCTTCAGCGACGGCATGGGCGGCAACGACAACAAAATGATTGATTCGATTTTCCGGGGCGCCATAGCAGATAAAATCGCCATCTACCCCGTGTGCTTTGGCACCGGGGATGAGGTTTTGCTTGGCAAATTCGCGGAATACACGGGCGGACGGTTTTACAAGATTAATTCACTCAAGGAGCTGCCCGGCGTGTTCAAGGATATTTACCTATCCGCGAATAACTACTATCGCGTGATCTATAAGCCGAAAGAATGCCCCGGGATTCACGAAGTGAGGCTGGGCGCATCCCTGCCGGGAAGGGCCGGGCTCGTGACGGCTGAAGGGATCTACGACAAATCGATCATCTCGAGATATTCTCCCGTCGGATCGGTGCTATTCACCGACATTGAATTTGATTTCGGCAAAGACGGCATCAGGCCCGAGTCAGAAGGAATCATCGCGCAGGTGGCGCAATCCCTGAAGAACAATCCGGAGATGAAAATAAAGATAGCCGGCCACACCGATGACATCGGCGACGAAACTTCGAACCTGAAACTTTCTGCCCGAAGGGCGGAAAGCGTGAAAAGGAGGCTCGTGGAGCTGGGAATTCCCGAGAGAAGAATCTCCACCGCTGGATATGGTGAAGGCAGGCCGCTCGTGCCGAACTCAAGCGATGAAAACAGGCGCAGGAATCGCAGAACGGAATTTATCATAATTGAAAGATAGAGAATGAAAAGTCTTTTATATCTGCCCGCGATATTTATTTTGCTTGCTCAAGTGGCCCGTTCGCAGGTTGATTGCAGCTTTCAGCCGGTCGCGAGGGGCGAGCGGGGGGCGATAATCATATCGATCGATCCCGGCACGCCCCGCGCTGCAGTGGATACTGAAATCACTGGCACGCTGTCCTTTTCCAACCCGACAGTGTTTTTCCCCGACGAGGTTACAGTGCTCTCGCCCTTCGGCGTGGCAGAACTCGAGCATGGAAGCAATTACACGCATAAATTCCGCGCGAAAGTCCATCTTGATGCCGATACCGGCAGGGTTGTGCTATCCTTAGGCGGCAGGGCCCTTGCAGGCTGTGAAAGAAGCACCCTGGCAAAATTTTCAGACGTTTCAGCACTCGGACGTAAAATTGACGATTTCTCGTGCAGTATTGAAATAAGCGACTCACTCTATATGCCCTCCTACTACCGTCAGCCGTTTGTCGAGTTTCCGAAGCCTAATCCTGTCCCTTCTTCAGGGGCCGACTGGTATTTTTTCCTCGATTCAGCCTCGGTCATCCGCTTATACGTTTATGATATGCAGGGCAGGGAAGCCATGTTCGATGACCTCGGCACCATGCAGAGCGGGCCGCACTTTTACAGGATGGTGCCCGGATACAGGCTTTCCTCGGGTGCATACAGGCTCAGGCTGGAATCGTCTCTCGGCTCGGTTATAAAATCATTCATCGTGGTGAAATAGCCATGAGGCCAATTATTTTAATAATCGCGTTCTTTGCTCTCTCGCGGCTTGCCGTGGCGGGCCCCGCGGGCATTCTTCCCGATTCAACGGGTGAATATGGCCTCGCGGGATTCAGCCCGGATTCCATCGCGGATAATCCTGCATTCTCCGTGGCTCTCCCGCCCGACTCCGCCTGGAACATGAGCGCGCTCGACAGCCTCGCCTCGCAGATGCCGCTCGAGCCGAAAATGCGCTACTCCAAGGGGTGGTTTCCGCGCCCGGTGGCGCCATCGCTCAGGTTCGGCTTTTCACTTTCTCTCGCCGACTCATGGAATTATTGCTCTTCGCCGGGCTCAAAATCATTTTTCGAAGCAGAAAAAAATTTCTCCGGCTTCAATTATATCAAGGATTCATATCTCGAGATCCTTACCGACAGAAATTCCATCGGAAGGACAAAAAGCATTTACAACGGCAATGCGTACGTGCCGATCATGTTCAATTTAAAATACAGCATAACGGATTTTCCTTTTATTCCGGTGGCAGATATCGGATTTTCGATTAGTAAAAATATGATTTCGAACATGCGGAAAAAAGAGTACCTGATGATGAGCGGTATGCCGAAGAAATTCAGGGAAGCCGACATCATCCGGCTCGACGAGTATATGCTTTCGGATGCCATCGGCATGATTATCCCGATTTACGGGGCTTTCACAACCATGGAATACTGCTATGATTCTTATGATTACCTGTATATCGGCCTCAAGCACGAGTGCCCGCTTTGGAGCGGCGCGTCACAGTATCTGCAGATCCTTGACGAAAAGCGCTATATCAGGTATCCGAACGGCCTCGACACTATGAGCTTCTTCTCCGGCCGTGCACTCCCAACTCTGAACCGCAGCAGGTTCTATG
>CAZIHB010000225.1:0-4570 GCA_964538535.1 uncultured Hyphomicrobiales bacterium
TCCAAGTTCGAGATGGCAGAGCCAAGCATGAATGAAATTTTCCTTGATGTGGTTTCGAGAAAGGAGGCAAAAGTTGAAAGCAAATAGTTCCAAATCCAAGATATTCACGATTATATCCCATGAATACATGTCGAGGGTCAAATCGAAAGGATTCATCATCGGCACCCTGATCGGCCCGCTTGCAATGCTGGCACTCGTGCTCGTGCCCGCCCTCATAACTTATTTCACGGCCGAAGACTCCGCGAAGCAGATCGCCGTGAAGGACAACACCGGCATCATCGGAAAAAAGATTATTGAAGGCCAGAACGACAAATATTTCCTGACTGACGAGCCTGAAGAATCCCTGAAAGCCAAAGTGCTCTCCGAAAAGCTTGACGGCTACTTCCTGATCCCGGCCAACTTCCTGAAAACCGGCAAGGCCACCACATTCACACGCGGCGGAGGCGGGCTGGGAATGCTCACCGCGCTTGAAAGCAAAGCAGACAGGGTGCTTCGCCACGAGCGGCTCGTGGCCGCGGGCGCAGACTCGGCCACTATCAGGCTGCTTGAAGGAGGGGCTGATATCTCGACTCAGAAAGTAACAGAGAAAGGCACCGAGAAAGACTACGCAGCAGTATATGCCGGCATCGGTTACATCCTCGGGCTTACCATATACATGCTCATGTTTATATACGGCAGCTTCGTGATGCGCGGCGTCATCGAAGAAAAAGCAAACAGGATCGTGGAAGTCCTCGCGTCTTCCGCTAAGCCGTTTGAAATCATGATGGGAAAGATACTCGGCATCGGCTCGGTCGGCCTCACTCAGGTGCTCGTCTGGGTGCTTATAGCAGGCGCGGCACTGGGATCTTCAGGCTCGATCATCCAGGCATTCCTGCCCAAGACCACCGGTATGCAGGCAGCCCAGGGTATGCAGGGGATGCAGCTTCCCGGCGGCTTTGAAATACCGCCGATCTCACCCTGGCTCGGCCTCGCATTTTTATTCTTCTTCCTGATCGGCTACTTCCTTTATTCGTCTCTTTTCGCTGCCATCGGCTCGGCGGTGGATCAGGAACAGGATGCACAGCAGCTGCAGACCCCGATCACACTGCCGCTCATCATCCCGATACTCTGCATCGGGCCGGTTATTAACAATCCCGACGGCGTCCTTGCCATCGTGCTTTCGCTTATCCCATTCTTCACGCCAATACTAATGATCGTCAGGATTGCAGCCACTCAGGTGCCCGTGTGGCAAGTGGTGCTTTCCGTCGTGCTTACGGTCGGCACGCTGTTCGGCACGATCTGGGCCGCTGCAAGAATATACCGCGTCGGCATCCTCATGTATGGCAAGAAGCCGAATTTCAAGGATTTATTCAAGTGGATAAGACTGGCGAAATAGACTGATTCACGCAATTTTTTTAATACGAAAAATCATGTGCCAGGGGTATCTCAATAAGCAGCATTATGGCCTCGGCTTGCTTGCAGTCGAGGGATCAGCTGAATTTTTGAAATAAATTAGAATTATAGCGTAGTGACACGGCCCGCCATGTCACTACGTTTTTTTTGGCTGACATATGAAAAGTAAATCCCTCAAAATGGCTCGGAGACAGTCGATAAGTTAATCCAGCCGCCCCCTAATTGCGGGTCACGGGCAGGCAAAAGACTACGCAGGCACCCGGTGCCATATTCATAGCCTCAATTTTCCCATGGTGAATATCGACTATCAACTTGGCCGTGGCAAGAGAAAGCCCCAAGCCCTCGGAGTGGTGCGATATATCCGAGGCATTGAACAGCTCGAACATCTGCGCCATCGACTCCTCGGAGAATCCCGGCCCCTCGTCGCGTATGGATAATTTCACGTAATCAGCATCTGACGTGATGCCGAGAGTGACCACCCCCTCCAAGGGCGAGTATTTAACGGCATTTTCCAGCACAAACCTGATTGCCTTGTTTATCAGCACTTCATCGAGCACGATGTTGACTTCCTCATCAGAGTATTCTTTTTTGATTGTCAGGCGCTTGCTGCTCATTTCATCATAGACATCAACGAGGGCAATATCAATGAGCCTTTGCAGATTATGCTCTTCCGGCGAAAAATGAACGCGTTCGAGCTTCAATTTCGTGATAAGCAGGGATATCTCCGCGAATTGATTCAGGCGCTTTGCCGAGCGCAGCAGCAATTCGATAAATTCTCCGTATTCAGTGCCGCTGATTTCCTTGTTCAGCATTTCAGCCACCCCGACAATGCTGTTCAGAGGTGTGCGCATCTCATGTGCTATCAGCGCCAGGACGTCGCTCTTCGCCTTGTCGAGCAAGAATAGTTTTTCATTTGCTTCTTTCAGGTTCCTCGTCCTTTCGGCCACGCGTTCCTCAAGCACGTTATTCATCTCGGATATTTGCTCGGTGCGGTGTTTCAATTGCAGGTGAGTGTGCACTCTTGCAAGCAGCTCGTAGGAATTGAACGGCTTTGCCACATAGTCCTGCGCGCCCGTGGCAAAGCCCCTGATCACGTTGTCAGTCTCGCTGTGGGCAGTGAGGAATATGATCGGCATGTTGCTGAAGTGCTCGAACTTCCTGATGGCCTTGCATGTTTCAAAGCCATCCATCACGGGCATGTCAACGTCCATCAGGACGAGATCGTACTCCGAATTATCTTTCAGAACGTCCATTGCCTGGTGGCCATCCATCGCGAATCCCACAAGATAGCCGGCTTCCCGCAGTATCGTGCCAAGCACCTGGATGTTCTTTGGATTGTCGTCCACCACGAGGATTTGGAATATCTTGCTATTATCCGTTGTCATTGCTTTGGCCCCGATTCTGTTATAATCTGATTTATTTGCTGCTGAAAATTTTCGAGCAATTTAACTAACTCGGACACTTCAAATCTGTTCACCAGGTTTATCACCTTCAGGCCGAATTCTCTGACGGCATCGCAATCCGTCCGTGCGCCAAGCTCGGCCAGCTGAGTGCCGAACTCTTCGAAGCGGTCTATCCTCTTCATTTTTAATGTTTCGATGCAGTATGGCAGGTAATCCGACACAAGCAGGCTGGCGATCTCCGGGCTGAGCCCGGAGAAAGATGCAGGCTCTGAAGCGCTGCCGGCTTTACTCAAGGCCGATTGTTCAATATCTACATATCTACCGGGTATATACTTGAGCAGCAGGCTTGTCAATTCCTTTAATTTTATTGGCTTAATCAGATAGTCGTCGAACTGCGCGCCGGAATCCTTATCGCGGCTCATCACCCTGATCGAGGCAGTGACGGCCACAATCGGTATTTTTCTCCTTTCTTCATTGCCTTTCAGTATCTTGGTTGCTTCATAGCCCGTCATCACCGGCATTTTCAGATCCATCAGTATCAGGTCCGGCCGGCATTGCCCGGCTTTTTCTACTGCCTCCCTGCCATTCTCAGCTTCAATTATGGTAAGGTTGGAATTCTCGTAATAATCCATGATTACCATTCTGTTCGTCTGAGTGTCATCAGCAAGAAGAATTGTCGCGGGCTCGAACACAACATGCGACGGGCTGATTTCCTCTGCTTTATGTTCAATTGCGGCACGTCGTGCGATTTTCACGTTATCAAGCGTGATATCGAACCTGCTCCCTTTCCCAGGCTCGCTTGTCAATTCAATCTTCCCGCCCATCATTTCCGCCAGCCTCTTGGTGATCGTCAGGCCAAGCCCTGTGCCGCCGTATCTTTTTGCGCTCTGCTTTTCCTGCTGGCTGAACGCGTCGAAAATAATGCTTTGCTGCTCGGGCGCTATGCCAATGCCGGTGTCCTCAACCGAGATCACCAGATTTGCAGCCTCGGGTGGGCAACCGTTCGCTTTTTTCCCGGCTTTGATGCGGATGTGTCCGCGGTCGGTGAATTTAACGGAATTGCCGACCAGATTAAACATCATCTGGCGGATCCTAACCTCGTCGAGCATCACTGTCTCGGGCAGGTCCTTGTCTATATCGATAATGAATTTCAAGCCCTTCTCATTGATTATATGCGAGAATATGCTCTGAATATCCCTGAACACGGCCACAAGGCTCACCGGCTCGGGCTCAATCCTGAGCTTGCCGGATTCTATCTTCGATAGGTCGAGTATATCATTTATTATCCCGAGCAGATTGACAGCGCTGCTCCGAATTGTTTCTATCTGCGATTTCTGTTTTTCATCCGTCAGGGATGCCGAAAGCAGTTCGGAAAATCCGATTATCGCGTTCATCGGGGTGCGTATCTCGTGAGACATGTTCGCGAGGAATTCGCTCTTCGCGCGGTTCGCCCCTTCTGCCTGCTCCTTGGCCAATTTCAGCTGTTCCTTCGATTTTATCAATTCTTCCGTCCGCTCTGCCACGAGCTCTTCCAGGTGGCCCCTGTAGCGGGCAAGCTCTGCCTCGGCGAGCTTCCTGTCGGTTATGTCTTCAATAATTGCCAAATGAATTTTAAGCTCTCCGCCATCGTACCACATGGGAACACTTGTAACTTTTGCCCAGACTATATCGCCGTTTTTCTTAAAATATCTTTTTTCAATTGAAAATATATTGATTTTGCCAGTTTTAAGATTTTCCAGTTTGATCAGATTATCGGGTAAATCATCGGGATGCGT
>CAZIHB010000226.1:0-4558 GCA_964538535.1 uncultured Hyphomicrobiales bacterium
CTGATGAGGGAAGCTATGTCAGCTATCTGGAAGGATGCACCGCACCAATGCGCGATGAAAACCAGCTTCATGCTGCCGTTGTAGAGCTTGTGGCCCACAAGAACGCGGAAATTAAATACTCCACGGTGCAGAATTGGTATCCCGGGGATAAAGATGGTAAGGGTGGTATTTATAATTTTGTGACTAAACGCGGCATGTGCGATGGGGATAATTCCAAAATTTCGTGGACACAGGTTGAAACCGGTTCAGCAATTACCTGGAAATATCCCGGATGTATTTTGAAAGGAGATAATTCTGTTGGCGAGTTCTACTCTGTTGCAATGACGAATAATTATCAGCAGGCCGACACCGGCTCGAAGATGATACACATTGGAAAAAATACGCGCAGCCGGATAGTATCAAAGGGAATCTCGGCCGGGAAGAGCGAGAACAGCTACCGCGGGCTCGTCAGCATCGGCAGGAAAGCTGAAAACGCCAGAAACTTTTCGCAATGCGACTCACTTCTGCTCGGGGATAAATGCGGTGCGCACACGTTCCCTTATCTCGATGTGGGCAATAGTTCCGCCACCGTCGAGCATGAAGCCACAACTTCAAAAATTTCGGATGATATTATTTTTTACCTGAATCAGAGGGGAATATCAACCGAAGATGCAATTGCACTGATAGTGAGCGGCTACGCGAAGGAAGTGCTGAACCAGCTGCCCATGGAATTTGCCGTCGAGGCACGAAGGCTTCTTGCCGTGAGCCTCGAGGGATGCGTCGGGTAATTTGAAGATATAAGTTTAAATAATATATGGTATATGGTAATATGGCATTATTAGATGTTAAAGGACTAAAAGCAAGCGTAAACGGGATTGAGATCCTTCACGGACTTGATTTTGAAGTAAATGCCGGCGAGATACATGCAATCATGGGGCCCAACGGTTCGGGAAAAAGCACGTTGGCATCCGTCCTGGCCGGTAAATCGGATTATGAGGTGACGGGAGGAAAGGTTGTTTTCAACGATAAAGACCTGCTTGAGATGAAACCGGAAGACAGGGCAAGGGAAGGCCTGTTTCTCGCGTTTCAGTATCCCGTGGAAATTCCGGGTGTATCAAACGCGAATTTCATTAAGACAGCCGTGAACGAGGTGAGGAAATATCGCGGCCTTGAAGCACTTGATGCCATGGACTACCTGCAGATGATGAAGGAGAAATCCGCTCTTGTCGAGATTGATCCTGCATTCCTTTCCCGCTCGGTCAACGAGGGATTTTCAGGCGGTGAAAAAAAACGCAACGAGATATTTCAGATGGCAATGCTCGAGCCTTGCCTCGGCATCCTTGACGAAACAGACTCCGGGCTGGACATCGACGCTCTTCGAATTGTTGCAAGCGGTGTGAACAAGCTGAAAACTCCAAAGAACGCTTTCGTGCTCATCACTCACTATCAAAGGCTGCTGGATTATATCGTGCCGGATTTTGTCCATGTACTTTATAAGGGCCGCATCGTGAAATCGGGGACGAAAGAACTGGCATATCAGCTTGAAGAGCAGGGATATGACTGGATTAGAGAAGAAGTTGACGGGCAGTGATTCAGCCTTTTGTTTTGAAAATAAAATATTGGATAAAGTGATGACGACGAGCGAAATAATCAGCCGCCTTGAGGAAGAATTCATCAGACGGTATCCCGGCACCAATCATATCGAAAGGCATGAAGCTTTCGAGAGCTTCAAAAGGCTCGGGTTTCCAACGTTGAAGCACGAGGCATGGAGACACACCGGGTTATCATTTCTGAATGATAATGATTTTGTGATAGCTCCGGCAAGTGAGAAAATTGAAGACAGCCGGGAAGCATTCGAATTGCATCGAGATACTTCGGCAAAGGCGTCTGTTGTGCTGTTGAACGGTTTATATTCAAAAGGACTCTCCGGTTCTGAAGGCCTGCCGGATGGTGTGGAAATAAGCAGTGAAAGTTATAATGCGGGGCTTCGCGGGCCAAACGGAAAAAATGCCCATGCAGGGGATTATGCTTTTGCAAAACTCAACGAGGCCTTCCACGAAGAATGCCTGGTGATAAAAGTGAAAAAAGAAGTTCAGTGCGATGGGGTTTTTGAGGTTCGGATGATTTCGGACAGCCGTGAACGTGCGGTGTGGAGCAACCCGAGAGTATTGGTTATTGCTGAAAGCGGCAGCAGGCTGAACTTGCTGATTTCTTACGAAACAATCGGTAACCGGGCTGCTCTGGTTAATGATGTGACTGAAATAATAGCGGAAAGGAATTCGAGGGTAAATGTCTATAAGCTGCAAAATGACAGCCTGAACACCTACATCATTGGCGCAACCTTTGCACATCAGCTCAGAGATTCCGCGTTCACTTCGACTACTATTACCGTCGGCGGGGCATTCGTGAGGAATGACCTGAACACGTATCTTGCCGAAGAAAATGCCGAGAGCCGGTTTTCCGGTTTTTACTATTGTGACGGAAGCAGGCTCGTGGATAACCACACTCTTGTCGATCATGCTGTGCCGAATTGCAGCAGCAATGAATTATACAGGGGCATCCTTACTGATAAATCGCGTGGAGTGTTCAACGGCCGAATACTTGTCAGGCCTTTGGCCCAGAAAACTAACGCGTACCAGTCAGACAAAAATATTCTGCTTTCGAATGATGCAAAAATCAACGCGAAGCCCGAGCTGGAAATCTACGCGGACGATGTGAAATGCAGTCATGGGGCTGCTTCGGGAAGCTTGAACGAGGAGTACATGTTCTATCTTAAGGCAAGAGGCATCAGCCATGAAAATGCGAGGGCGCTGCTATTGAACGCTTTCGCCGGTGAAGTGCTGAACTCGGTTGAAATACCGGAATTGAAAGAATATCTTGCGGATGTGGTGTCCAAACGGCTGAATAATGGAATGCATGAGTGACGGAATGCCGTGATTGATTTCGTATCTTTTTATAATGGTTCTGTACTGCGATAGGATAAATTATGGAAATAGTTTTGAATACGGATATTAGACTGAATATAGACAAGATCAGGGAGGGGTTTCCGGTTCTGTCGAGGCCGGTGCATGGCAAGCCTCTTGTTTATCTGGATAATGCTGCTACCACACAGAAACCCGTTTCCGTGATTGATGCTATGGACAGGTACTACAGGGAGTATAACAGCAACATCCACCGGGGAGTGCACCTGCTCAGCCAGAAAGCCACCGAAGCTTATGAAAAGGGCAGGGAGACGGTTCGCAGCTTCATCAATGCGAGACTTCTGGAAGAAATAATATTCACGAGAGGCACTACCGAATCCATTAATCTCGTTGCATCAAGCTATGGCAGGAAATTTCTGGGCAAGGGCGATGAAATTATCGTCAGCACGATGGAGCACCACTCAAATATAGTGCCCTGGCAGCTGCTTTGCGAGCAGACGGGCGCGGTGCTTAAAGTGATTCCGATCAATGACGACGGTGAAATTATATACGAGGAATATCAGAAATTGCTCGGCCCGAGAACAAAATTCGTATCGGTGGTTCATATTTCCAATTCTCTCGGCACAATCAACCCCATAAAAAGAATCATTGACGACGCGCACTCCGTCGGTGCAAAAGTTTTGATTGACGGAGCACAGTCCATCCATCACGAGATAATTGACGTAAGGGAACTCGGGATGGACTTTTTCGCATTTTCCGGACATAAAATTTATGGCCCGACGGGTATCGGCATACTATATGGCAAGAAAGAACTGCTCGAGGAGATGCCGCCATATCAGGGCGGCGGTGACATGATACGCACAGTTTCATTCGAGAAGACCACTTACAATGACCTGCCTCATAAATTTGAAGCAGGCACTCCAAACATTGCCGGCACCGTGGGATTGGCAGCAGCTTTGGAATATGTCAGCAAAATCGGCCTTTGCAATATTATATCCCATGAAAAGGTACTTTTGGATTATACTCATTCAGCCCTGCGAGAAATGAAAAACGTGCATATAATCGGCAATGCCATGAAAAAATCCGGGGTTGTGTCGTTCGTTGTTGACGGCGTGCACCCGCATGATATTGGCACGATGCTTGACATGGACGGCGTGGCAGTCCGCACGGGGCATCATTGCACCGAGCCCGTGATGAAACGCTTTTGCATTCCTGCAACCACGAGAGCTTCTTTTGCCCTCTATAACAAGAAAGAAGAGATTGATGTCTTAATATCCGCATTGGATAAAGTGATTAAAATGTTTAGTTGAGAGTGATAAAATGAACGAACTCAAAGATTTATATCAACAGGTGATACTCGACCACAACAAGAATCCGAGAAATTTCGGCGAGCTGAAGGTGTTCAATCATATGTCTGAGGGCCACAATCCGCTTTGCGGCGATCATATTGATGTTTACCTGCAGATAGATGACGGGATAATAACAGATGTGAAATTCAATGGGGCAGGTTGCGCGATTTCAAAGGCTTCAGCCTCGATCATGACAACAAATCTCAAGGGAAAAAGCCCTCAATCTGCCAAAAAGCTTTTCGACCAGTTCCACGAGATCGTCACATCCGACCCCGAGAAGGAAACGGATGTTATGAACCTTGGCAAGCT
>CAZIHB010000227.1:0-4539 GCA_964538535.1 uncultured Hyphomicrobiales bacterium
CACAACAAGCTCGACGGCGTTCAATGCCGAACGCGCGTCACCGCCGGCAATATCGAGGAGGAAATCAGGCGACTCGAGCTCGATTTTATATTGCGACAGGACGTAGTCGTTCTCGAAAGCGAAGTTGATCAGCTTCATTATATCCTCGTTTTCCAGCGGGCGCAGTTTATAAACCTGACACCTGCTGAGAAGCGCCGAGTTTACTTCGAACGAGGGGTTCTCCGTCGTTGCGCCGATAAGCGTGATGATACCTTTCTCAACGGCGTGCAGCAACGCGTCCTGCTGCGACTTGTTGAAGCGGTGTATCTCGTCTATGAAGAGCAGCGTTTTTCGCCCCGATTTTCGAAGGATACCCGCAGCCGCGATCACGTCGCGCACGTCCTTCACACCCGCTTCCACGGCCGAGAGCCTGACGAAATTATGCCCGGCCGAGCCGGATATAAGCAGAGCGAGCGTGGTCTTGCCCACTCCGGGCGGGCCCCAGAATATCATCGAGGGGAAATCCTTTTTCTCGAAAAATGACCTGAGCGGCGCGCCGGCGCCCGTCAGATGCTCCTGCCCAACCACTTCGTCGATCGATTTCGGCCTGATCCTGTCGGCCAGGGGCACGTCCGCCGGGTTTTCCCTGGCGGGCTTCATGTCCGCGAATAATTCCTGCATCAAAACACCGTATATGAAATTTTATATTGTTTATTCAATTATGTCCGGCTGCTCTGCCCCTCGGGGAATTCCAGCATTTCCGCAAGCTCGCCGTAAGAATCCGCGACCTGCCACAAGCTTCTGAACCTTTCACCCAGGAAGCCGTAATCCACGGAGCGCTCAAGCATCTCGACGAGAGGCGTGTAGTATCCTTCCTGATTATAGATAATGACCGGGGAGCCGATGAGCCCGAGCCTCTTCCAGGTGATGGCCTCGATAAGTTCGTAAAGAGTGCCGCAGCCGCCCGGCAGGGCCACAATATGATCGGACTTCTCGAGCATTAGGCGCTGGCGCTCGTGCATCCCGCCCACGACTATGAGTTCCGCGAGGCCGGTGTGGCCGAGTTCCTGCTCCATCATGAAGCCGGGTATCACGCCCGTGACTCTGCCTCCCCCGCTCAGCGCGCCATCGGCAAGATTGCCCATCAGGCCCGCTTTCCCGCCGCCGTAAACGAGGCTGTGGCCGGCCAAGGCAAGATGCCTGCCGAACCTGTAGGCGTCCTCAAGAAATTCGCTCTTCACGTTGCTGCTCGAAGCGCAATAGACAGCCACCCTTTTCTTCATAGCAACTCCGGTATTTCAAAATTGCAAATTACCGAAAAAAATCAAATCCTTCGATCGGGGCCGGGATGTCTTTTAATATTATTATATAATAATTCCTTATTTTTAGCCTTCGGGCAGCCGCGTTTTCTCATCGAGCAGCGCGAGCCCGGAAAATTGTTTTGTTGTTTGGGCAGGGCAGTTATTTTTTCAAATAAATTTATGTGATGCAAATGAACTTGCTCGCTGCTGTTATGTGGGACGTCTCCCCGGAGATTATCAAGCTGGGGCCAATCAGCCTGAGATGGTACGGACTACTTTTCGCTCTCGGATTCGTCATCGGATACCTCATCATGGAGAGGATGTTTGCAAACGAAGGTAAAAAACACAAGGACCTTGAATCGCTGACGATAACCATGGTGCTGGGCACGGTGATCGGCGCCAGGCTGGGCCATTGCCTGTTCTACCAGCCTGACTATTTCCTCTCCCACCCCGCCGAGATTCTTTACGTGTGGCATGGCGGCCTTGCCAGCCACGGCGCGGCGATCGGCATCCTGATCGCGCTTTGGATATACACGCGCCGCGTGGCAAACATCAGCTACATGTGGATACTCGACAGGATAGTGATTGTCATCGCGCTCGCGGGATTTTTGATAAGGCTGGGCAACTTCTTCAATTCCGAGATTTACGGCCTGCCGGCGGATCTTCCCTGGGCTGTTGTCTTCAGGAAGATTGACCTCGTGCCGCGCCATCCCGTGCAGATGTACGAATCCTTGTCATATCTCGGCTGCTTCGTCATCCTGTTTTGGAGCTATCTTAGGAAGAGGGAGGAGACCAGGCCCGGCAGCCTCTTCGGTTTATTTTTAATCCTCGTCTTCGGCGTTCGTATGCTTCTGGAGAATTTCAAAGCACCGCAGACCGACATAGAGGCCGGCCTGGCAATGCACATGGGGCAGCTGCTCAGCATCCCGCTCGTTATCGCGGGGTTCTGGTTCCTGTTCTTTTACAAGGGTAAATATCAAAAAAAATCAGAGAAATAACATGGCTTTAATAAGATCAATATCAGGCTTGAGGGGTACAATCGGCGACAGCCTTACTCCCCGCGTTATCATGGACTATTGTTCCGCTTTCGCGGCCATGCTGCCCGAGGGTCCCGTGGCCGTTGGCCGCGACGGCAGGCCGACAGGCGCATGGATAGAGCCGCTGGTGGCGGGCACGCTCTCCGCCTGCGGCAGGGAGGTCTGGCTTCTCGGCATGGTGCCCACTCCCACGGTGCAGCTGACGGCCGAGCATGGGGGGTGCGCCGGCGGCATAGCCATCACCGCCTCGCACAATCCATCGCAATGGAATGGCTTGAAATTTATTAATTCAAGCGGGATATTTCTCGACGCTGCCGAGAATGAAAAGCTGTGGTCCCTCGTCGATGACGGGAATTTCGCGTTTTCCGCGGAGTGTGAGCGCTCTTGCATTCGCAACAAAGATGCCGAGCTTGGCAGGCATATACTCAGAATAACGGACTACCTGGCCGGCCTGGGCGGGAAAGAAAAAATATCGGGCCGCGGGCTGAAGGCCGTGGTCGATGCCGTGAATGCCTCCGGCTCGCTCGCCGTGCCGCTTCTTCTGGATGAACTCGGCGTGGAGACGGTGCCGCTCTTCTGCGACGGCTCCGGCATATTCCCCCACACTCCGGAACCCCTGCCCGTCAACCTGACGGCACTCGCGGCCGCGGTCAGGGAGCATGGCGCTGATATCGGGATAGCCGTGGATCCCGATGCCGACAGGCTCGTGCTGATTGATGAGAATGGCGACCCGATCGGCGAGGAAATGACGATTGCACTTGCAATCAGGTCAGCCCTCTCGATGGCTGGGCCTGCCGCACGGAAGCACGTGGTGGTCAATCACTCCACATCGATGATGGCCGACGATGCCGCGGCGATGTTCGGTGCGGAAGTGTTCCGCTCCAGCGTCGGCGAGATCAACGTCGTGAAGGAGATGAAGAAGCGCGGCGCCGTCATTGGCGGCGAGGGCTCGGGCGGGGTGATATTGCCCGAATGCCACTACGGGCGCGACTCCCTGGCGGGCATCGCACTCGTGCTGTCATTGCTTGCCTCCACCGGTAAAACGCTTTCGGCTATAGCTGCTGAATTCCCCCGCTATGGCATGGTGAAGCTGAAGAAGGAATTCACGGGCTCCCTGGAAGCTATTTTGCCCCAGATTGAAAAGAAATACGCTGGCTCGGAAATCATACGCGAGGACGGGATAAAGGTGATCACGGGGAAATCCTGGGTGCAGCTGCGCAAGTCGAACACCGAGCCGATAGTCCGCGCGATAGCCGAGGCGTCGGACGAGGCGTCGGCAAGGAGGATGGCAGGGGAAATACTGGAGCTGGTCTGATATTTTCCCGATGCGTGATGCATCATGGCGATAACCTGTATTTGGGCGGTATATGGCTTATGCTGTATGCCGCTTTATTTTTTTGCGGGGGTGGGCTGATTATCCTGACAGCCGATTTAAAAATAAAAGGTTTGACAGTATAAAATTAATTCTATATATTGGAATTGAGCCAAAAAAAATATCAAATTCTACGAATATTCATGAGATACACCATGAGACGTCTATCTGTATTTCTTATTATTTTGGCCATGCCCGCGCTGCTTTTCGGAGGATGGCAGTGGATTAATCCCTCTGCAGGGGGGAATGCTTTATATAAAGTGACATTCGTGAAGTCAGATCCTGAATTTGCTTATGCAGTGGGAAGTTATGGCACCGTGATGAAAAGCACGGATGCAGGTGAAAGCTGGATAACGCTTAATACTACGGGCTCGAACGCAAAATTCACCCTGTGCTGCTTCATCAGCAGGGACACAGGCTTTGTTGCCGGGGAGGCTGATTCTCATTGCGTGCTTATCAAAACGACAGACGGGGGGCAAACATGGAGCAATATTATCTTGCCGGAAAATAGGGGCCTCGAAGCCATTCAGTTTAATTCAGACAGCCTCGGATTTCTAAGCATGAACAAAAATGCTTACAAAACAACCGATCGCGGGGTAACGTGGAATGCGGTCAGCGAGCTGAGGAACAAGGCGAATGATTTTTATGTTTATAACAACCGGCTCTGTTTTGCTTTTGGGGACTCGGGATTGTTCAGGACTAACGACGGCGGCATCGGATGGGACACAGTTAGTATTAAATGGGCAGGATCGCCGGGTATGATTATGAAAGTTGCCATGCGCGACAGCATGAACGGAGTGCTGCTGGCTACAGAAAAAAGCAACCTGGACCGCACGGCGTATTACATGAG
>CAZIHB010000228.1:0-4538 GCA_964538535.1 uncultured Hyphomicrobiales bacterium
GCGTGATATCGCTGCAGTCGGATATGGCACGTTTCACCGGGGAAACGGACACGATAGATGTATGCACGGCCGTTCGTGAACTGGACCGCCTGTTTGGCAAAAAATTCGGCAAATCGGGCTTCATCAATTTCGGCCTGAAAGAAGCCGGCGAGGGCGTGACCGACAAGGAGCTGAAAAATGATATGGCGCACGCGCTCGAGTGGTGCGGCGCGCTCGAGGACACCACAGCGTCCGAAAAGCTTGAAACACACTCGGCCACCCTGCTGCAGCTTGCTTTCCGAGCGCTGGACGAGTCACTCGACATCAAAAGCGAGATCTCGGGCATTGATTTCGAAGATATGCTCATGATGGCGGGCAGGCTGCTTTCAGAAAATCCCTCCGTGCGGGAGCACGTCCGCTCGAGGCTCAGCCACGTCCTCGTGGATGAATTTCAGGATACGAACGAGATTCAATATGAAATCGTGAAATACCTGATACCCGAACTGACAGGCGAGGATATGCCGGGGCCGAAGCTTTTCATCGTGGGAGACGAGAAGCAGAGTATATACGGCTTCAGGGGTGCCGACGTGCGCGTCTTCCTGAAAGCCGCCAGGGACATAGCCGCCGTTAATTCCCGAAAGCTCGACTCAGGCAATTTAAGCAACACGCTCGTTAGTTCCGTCTGCTCCGAGCCGGCTTCGAACTCGAACGAGGCAAGAGGCAGGCTGAGCCTGACGGCCAGCTTCAGGCTCAGCCCCGTCGTGGCAGCCTTCGTGAATCACGTGTGCGAGCCCCTTATGCAGCCCGCCCTCTCGGAATACGAGGTGCCCTACAATCCGCTCGTTTACGCGAGGGACGTCTCACCGCTCCGCCACAGGGACGGCGGTCCGGTCCAACCGGGGGAAAATCTCGGCAGCGTGGGGATCATAGCCGCCGCGAAACCCAAAAAAAATCCCGGGCCGGATGATGACACTCGAACGTGGGAAGACATGCTTATTGACAAGCTGCTTTACATGATGAGCGAAAACTCGGGCTACACTGTCCTCGACGAGGAAACAATGCAAAGGCGCAGCCCCGCCTGGAGCGACTTTGCCATCCTCGGCCGCGGAAGGAGCTGCTTTGCCGGCATGGTGCCAAGGCTGATAGCAAGATCCATTCCTTATATAGTGCACAGCGGAAAAGGTTTTTTCGAGACCCAGGAAATCATTGATATAACGGCTTTCCTCAATTTCATTCACAACACCGGCGACGGGCTCTCGCTTGCAACAATACTGAAATCTCCTTTCTTCAGCCTGAGCGACACCGTCCTGTGGCAGGCCGCGCGCTTCAGCAGGGACGGCGGCCTGTGGGACAATTTCAGGCTTTTCGCGCGCTCAATCGAGAGCCGCGAGATCGAGCACTCAGAATCGGAAAGAATCGTCAGGGCTCGCGGCGTGCTGGAAAAAATAATCTCGTTCTGCTCCAGACTGCCCATCTCGCGGCTCATCAGGGTGATACTCGAGGAGACTTCCTGGTATGGTGCTACTGCCGGTGAGCTGACGGCGCTTAAAATGCACGCCAACATGAGAAAATTCATCGATTATGCCGCTGATTACGAGTCGGCCGGCTTCAGGAACCTGCACGATTTCGTACTCGAGCTCGAGCTCGCCGCGGAAAATTCATCCGAGGCCGAGGCCGTGACACTCACCGGCGAAAACGCGATAAACCTGATGACGATTCACGCGTCGAAAGGGCTCGAATTTCCCGTGGTCGTCCTGGCCAAGGCCGGCCAGAAGAACAATTCCCGGCAGGGGGCCTTCCTTAGCAAAGAATACGGCATCGTGTTCCCCGTCTCCTATAAAAGCGAAAACGGCATCAATGCATCCGTCAAGACGCCGCCATACATCATGGCTGCAATGGAGCAGGACAAAGCTGAACTTGCCGAGGAAAAAAGGCTGCTCTACGTGGCAATGACAAGAGCAAAAGAACACCTGCTTATCTGCGGCGAATACAATGCCGACGGCACTGCCACACAGAATTCATATCTCGACATGATACTGAAATCGCTCTGCAGCGCCCGGGCGGGGGATTCCGTCACGGGAGTAGCCCTGCTGCCCGTCATTCTCAGCTCGAGGCTCGTCTATTCGGAAAATGATAAAATCGAGGAAATGGCGATAAATTTCCCCCTCATGGGCGACACGCCGGGCTCAACCCGGGATGATGCCTCGCCGGCCGCCCCGGCTGCCGATCTTGCTGCGCCCCGGCCCGTGTTCCTCACCGAATATTTATGCTCGCCTGCAAGGGATGAATCCTATTCAGCCACGAGCCTGCACGACTTCGAAAGCTCAAAATTGAAATTTGAGTACAAATATATACTCGGTATGCCCGAGGAAATTATGAAGGATGACAAATTGCCCGGGGATGATGAAGAGCACCGGGATGAAGAGTGGGAACAGGATACCGCCCTCACCGGTGCAGAGGCAGGCACTCTGATTCACTCCGCTATGGAAAAAATTGTCTTTTGGACGGACAACGACGGCAAAGTGCTGCTCCCGGCTCTGGAGAGCCTCGCCGGCAAGCTGATCGGCAGAAATTACGCCGGCGGCATGAGCGAGACGAGAACGAGAATCATCGAGGAATGCTCTGCCGTGGCAGGGTCTTCTCTGCTGCAGCGAAACGTTAAGGAACTGAGAAGGGCAAAATTCGAGTACTCGATCGATATACCGATAGGAAATGATTTCCTAACCGCCGCAATCGACTGCCTGATCACGAATGACGAGGGCCGGCTTGAAATCTGGGACTGGAAGAGCAACAACGCTGCCACGATCGACGAGGCCCGGGAACTCGCCGCGGGCTACGAGCTGCAGATGAAACTATACGCTTACCTTGTCAGCCTGCTTGACCCCGGCCGAGAGAAGATCACGGCCAGGCTGCTCTTCACCCGCCTCGCGGGAAAAGCAAAGCGCGACGAAGACTGGACCGTCACGTTCACATGGCGCGCAGCCGAGGCGAGAGAATTCAAAAACGAGCTGCTCGAGAGGATAAATTCGGTAAAGAAAGAATACAATAAACTATAATGCATGATTTTGCCTATTTTTGAGGCGTGGATGTGGATGCAAAATTTATCGGGAATGAATGGCAAAGAGAGTTAATCCGGGTGCAATAAGGCTCATAGGCTCGGGCATAATAAGGCCCGCCGGCAAATCGAGATTCATGAGTTTCGTGCGGTTTTCCGCCCTCGTCAGCGTGCTTCTCGGCACGGTTGCGCTCATTATCTCCCTGTCGGTGCTCGAGGGGTTCGATAAGTCACTTCGCGAAAATGCCGTGAAATTCACTTCCCACATCATCCTACGCTCCATTCACTCGAAGCCCGTAACGGGCGCAGGCTCCATCGGCGCGATGCTCGGCACGAAATTTCCCGAGATAGAATCCTTCATGCCGGTGATCGAGAAAGAAGGCTTGGTGCGCACCAAAAGATATACCGAGGGAATACTCCTGAAAGCGCTTTATCCCGGAACGGATATAACGGGAATCGGGAAAACCATAAAGGAAGGCACTTTCCGCTGGAGTTCGCTTTCGGCGAACGAGACCGTGATCGGGCGAAGGCTGGCGCGTAAGCTCGGCGTCAGGACGGGCGACAGCCTCGTGCTTTACGCCATCGAGAAAGTCAGCCGAGGGGAACTGCCGCGCACCAGAGTTGCAAAGTTCAAGGTGGCGGGCATATACGAATCCGGTATGGCGCAGTATGACGATATCGTCGTCTATCTGCCACGCGACGCAGCTGCCTCGCTGCTCGACCTGCCGCGGGGCGCCGCCACGAATATCGAGATCATGCTGAAAGATATAAAAAATACTGAAAGAATTGCGCGAGACATAGAGGCCTACATGGGGTCAACATTCTACTGCCTGACCGTCTTCGACCTGCACCGATCCGTCTTCGCGTGGATCGACCTGCAGAAAGAGCCGATTCCGCTCGTGCTGGGGCTTATCAGCATGGTTGCTGTGCTGAACATCATCACTGCACTGCTCATCACAGTGGTGGAAAAGACCCACACCATCGGCCTGCTTCGGACGCTCGGCATGAGGGGGCGGGATATAGTAGGCGTTTTCGTCTATCAGGGCGTATCGATTGCGCTCGCGGGCAGCCTGACGGGCGCGGGGATATCGCTCGCCTTCAGCCTGCTGCAGCAAAGGTTCGGCCTCGTCAGGCTGTCGGGCGAAATATATTTCCTGGATTTCCTCCCCATCGAGATCGTGCCATGGCACTACGCCCTCGTGGTCGGGTCATCGGTTTTGCTGGCTGTCGCCGCTACCCTGCTCCCGGCAATGGCCGCTGTTAAGGTCAGCCCGCTGAAAGCCGTCAGCTTCAAATAGAAATTACAAGTGAACAACAGCCGGCCGCGGCGCGAGACTTTATTGTGAAAAATTCCGGTAATGCAGGATTTATCGGAACAGGTGCCTGAACATCCTCTCGCACGGTTTAACCCGATATTAATTATGATATGCGTTAAACCGCCACGCAGCACCGCCTCAAACTGGCTCCCGTTATCACTTCTGAGTGTTGCCTTTTTTACCGCCGG
>CAZIHB010000229.1:0-4530 GCA_964538535.1 uncultured Hyphomicrobiales bacterium
AATAATTTTACTTTAAATCATTGGAGTACTTTTCGGACATTTATTTTTGGAATATTATCAAAATAATTGTACATTTGATCATACTCTGAATGATGGTTTCATATGTATTTGACGGCGCAATTTGAAGCGTGGGGCCGTTTAATTGATAACTTCGGCAATTGTTGTTTAATTAGAGCGGATTGAACGATATGAAATGGTTACGCACATTTTTCATTTTATCGGTTAATATTCTTTTTCTCTGCCATCCCGATCTGTTCGCGAAAGTTTACGAAGATTATGATGTTATGGTAAACGAATTTAAAGGCCTGGATTTCGATCCTGATGAAATTTATGAAGTTAAAGATCTGATGATCATTCGCGACATCGGAACAATTTATATCGAATCGGGCAGGATTAACTTCTGCAGGCCGCTCAACGGGCGGGTGTGTGCCGCGGGCATCGAGGGGGAAATCAAGTTTGAGCTGACTCCCACAAGGCACTATGACCAGGAGCAATTGAACAGAAACTATAAAATGAAGCAGCTATCAACCAAACTTGACTATCTGTTTATTTTTTTCCGCGACGACATCTATAAGTCCGTTAAAGAGACTTCAAGCAAGATTAAATACAAGCAGACGGATGTGATAAAAGAGTCGAAGGTGATGTTTCTGAGGTATGGCCTCAATGAAACGAAATATGCCGTCGATCCGGGCATATCGAGAGTGCTTCTGAACGATCAAACGAATGACTACCTGTATGCCCTGATGAAAACAGAGCATAACGACGAACTTGTTTTCATTTATGATGCAATGGATGATGAAGAAGTCGGATTGTATCAAACCAGTTACGACGTGAAGAATCATGATGTGCTGAAATCGATGCTCAGGTGCCCAAGAGTGGAGCTGGCCTCGAACGGGCTGCAAGAAATCATGAAGCCGGAGATAGACATGAAGAAAGTAAAAATAGATCTCACTCTTGATAAAAAGTTTAACATCGTGTCGGATGCAAAATTGGATGCCCGAATATCATGTGACAGCCTGAAATGGCTCTGGCTGGGAATATTCAATGACTGCAGAATAAATGGAATCACGAACGGTGCCGGTGACAGCTTGAAGTTCCATAAAATATACAGATACTCGAATATTTGGGTGAATCTGGGCAGATATTACCGGAAAGATGATTCGATTCACCTGAATATTGCCTATACCGGAGATCTGATAGCAGATGCCGGGCTCACCTCCTTTTTGAAAACGAACTACTGGTGGTACCCGAATTACAGAATATATGACAAGGCATTATATGACATGTGCTTCACCGTGCCGAACAGTTACTTGTTCGCCTGCTCGGGGGAAATGCAGGAGCAGAAGCCATTGGATAACGGGTTCGTGTTTTATCGTTTTACTACGCGTGACGAGATAACGAGGCCTTTTTTCGTGATGGACACTTACACGGAAAAAAAATCGAGGGTAGAGAATGGTTTTGCATTGAATTTATATTACAAGAACCCATTATTTGCCGATTTAATAAAATCTGAATCGGACTCGAGTTATTTTTATTACAGCAATTTTTTCGGCGGCCTTGGCCGGAAGAGAATAACCGTTGTTGAATTGCCATACACCGAGAGCAATCTATCCCCCGGTTTAGTACAGCTCCACGAGTATTGGTTCAAGCATAAAGAAGACCCAAACTCGAAGGAAAAGTATGCAGCGACCGCGATGGCGCAGCAGTGGTGGGGGTGCGAGGTGGCGTTCGACAGGTACCAGGATTCGTGGTTGGAAACAGGGTTGGCGAATTATTCTGCAATGCTCTTTTTACAAAGATGCCGGCATGACTACTCGAGATTCTTCACTAACATGGATTATTACAGGACATCGCTCATCAAGACTTATGAAGAATACAGCAAGGACTGGACGGAACTCGGGCCGATGATTTTTTCGGGCAGAAATTACAACAACGTGATGGACAGGTTCGAATACGGCATGATTGAATTTCAAAAGAGCACGTGGGTAATACATATGCTCAGGATGATGCTTATTGATCTGAACAGCCTGAATGACGATGTATTTGACGACCTGCTGAAGGACTTCTACAAAACCTACAGAAATAAAAATGCAACTACAATGGACTTCAAGCGCTTGCTCGAAGAAAAGACAAAGTTCGATTTTGGCTGGTTCTTCGAGGAGTGGGTGGAACAAAGCAAGATCCCGTATTATAAAGTATCGTACAAAACTGAAAAATCACCCGAAGGAAAATATAAAGTGACCGTCAGGGTGAAGCAGGAAAAAGTGCCCGGCAGCTTTAAAATGTTCGTCCCCCTGAAAATCGTCTTTAAGGACAAAAAAATATCCCGCTTCCAGTCCTTCATCACCGGGGAACAAGCCGAGTTCGAGCTGCCGCTTCTTCCGGGAGAACCGGATGAGCTGGTGTTCAATGACCTCCAGTCCGTCCTGTGCGATGTGGAATACGTCAAATGGCGATAAAAAAGGATAGCACTCGATTCAGGAAATAATCGGATGCAGCAGCGATGGCACGCGCTGCTGCATTTTGCAATTATGCCTGACCCGAAAGGATGTGTCTGCATTCTGCCTGAAAATTAAATTTTGAGCAGAGCGATAATTGCCGAGTATAAAAATCAGGTATATTTGCAATTGTTGAGGGGCGAAGCCCAATTGAGAGAAAAAATACGCGCAAAACTGATTATATTGCTCGAAAACAATTGTTGAGGATGATATGAAAGCATTTGTTCTTGAAAAAAAGGTGCAGGCAAGGGGCGAGTTCAACGGCGGGGAGATAACTGAAAATAAACCGATCGGCTTCCCTCAGGATGGAGGCTATATGCCGCCGTATTCAAATCTATTCTACTGGGCCCATGCCGTTGCCGTCAAAGACAGCACGATTGAGCTGCACCCGCACAAAGGATTCGAGATAATGTCTTTTGTTACGAAGGGGCGGATAAGCCATTACGACACCAAGAGCAACGAGTGGCTTGGCCTCTCGGCGGGCGATGCTCAAATAATCCGCGCCGGAAGCGGAATTTCACACGCGGAGAAAATGCTTGAGGGGGCCGAAATGTTTCAGATATGGTTCGATCCGGGACTGGAAATATCGCTGAAAAAGGAAGCGAGCTACAACGACTACAAGGCCGCGGTGTTTCCGAAATCAAAAAAAAACGGAATAACAGCAAAGTATTTCATCGGGAACGGCTCGCCCGTAAGCATTGATTCGGATGTAAAGGCCGTGCAGTACGAAATGCCTGCCGGAGATTACAAGCTGGAAGCATCTCCTGATAAGGTTTACTCTATCTATGTGATCGGCGGCAAGGCAGCGATTGACGAGAGCGAACTGAAAGTGGACGATTTCATCAGGATATCCTCCACTGAGGAGATACCAGTGAGAGCCGAGGAGAATCTTGTTCTTTTCGTGATTGAAAGCCCGGAAGCGCTGCCGTATAAAACCTGCAACGAGTTGAAAGATGCCTGAAACCGTGGGCTGCGTGGCGGTACGTCAATTTTCAGGCAGAAATAAATATGGTTAAAGAAAATAATAACCGGAGAAATGATGAAAATCGGTTTTATCGGATTGGGAATAATGGGCAGCAGGATGGCTGCCAATTTGATAAAAAGCGGGTTTGATGTTGAAGTGTATAACCGCACTCCCGGCAAGGCGGAAAAGCTGGCAGCCATGGGTGCCGGCATTGCGCGGACAATTTCAGACCTTGCCCGGGGAAAAGATGTCGTGATCAGCATGGTATCCACACCGGAGGCCGTGCGCGATACAGCCCTCGGGGAAAGCGGCCTCCTTGCCGGCATGAAAAAAGGCTCGATCTGGATTGACTCCAGCACCGTCAATCCGACATTCACGCTCGAGATGGCCGGCCATGCAGGCAAGGCCGGAATCAGGTTTATTGACGCGCCTGTGGCAGGCTCGCTCGCCCCGGCAGAGAATGCTCAGCTGGTTTTTCTTGCCGGCGGAGCACCCGAAGATATCGAGCAGGTGAAACCGCTTCTCGATAAAATGGGAAGATTGACAATTCATGCGGGCGGGAATGGCAAGGGCAGCGCGCTCAAAATTATTGTCAACATGATCATGGGCGAGGCCATGCTGGCACTCTGCGAGGGCCTGACACTCGGAAAAGAGCTCGGGTTCGATCCTGCAGTGCTGTTTGATAATCTGATGAGCCTGCCGGTGACTGCCCCCGTCTTCAAGGGGAAGAAGGATAAATTCCTTAATGAGGAATATTCACCCGAGTTCCCGCTGAGATGGATGCACAAGGATCTGCTTCTCGCCGGCCTGACGGCTTACGAGGAGAACGTGGCTTTGCCGGGGCTGGCGGCCACGAGGGAAGCCTTCGGCATGGCGAAAAGGCAGGGCTATGGTGAAAGCGATATATCTGCTCTTATCAGCATACTGAATGAAAGCAAGTAGCGCAGGGCATCCGGGATGGTAAAGAATATGACAGATGGACTGCCTCTGCAGTATATCAAAGGAGTGGGGCCGAAGCGGGCAGAAGCATTAATGGCGGAAGGAATTTGCACTCCGGCCGATCTGATC